>CAILUH010000017.1 GCA_903837335.1 uncultured beta proteobacterium
CAACGCGCAAGACTGCTGCTAAAAAAGTAAGCTCACCACCCAAAACAGTTGGCAAAGGCTCGAAAGCACCGGTACGCGAATCTAAAATTGGCTGGACTTCGGCAGGCTACACCTCGCGCAAATTAAGCGCACCAGCACCCAATCCTAAGCGCCGTAAAGTGAGACAAAGTAGTACGAAGAAAAAATTATTGGGCTAAGTATTGGGCTAATTCTGCAGGCTTACAGCAGACCATTATTTTTTGCAACTGAGGCGCCATACCAAGATTAAACCTAAAAGACTTTGGCATAAAAATAAAATGCTCGAAACGCCATGTAGCCTACTAAATAAAGTCGCTGATGATGAAAGCATCACTGGCATCCCTTGCTGTAACGCTTGATCGCGAATCATTTCCAGCCAAGGGATAAAAATAAAGGTGGCACATAAAGTACATGCAAGCATACCGAGTAATACCCAGCGGATGAAACGAAATTGATTGAGGCCACGATTCACTAATAAATTGGCAAAAACCAAAAGTGCCACCGAGAATACTAGGCTGACGTAGGCCTCGACACGAAAAATTGCTCCAGCAATCATGCCCGCAGCCTGGCGATCTAATGACTGAGAAAAGATCGTTGGCGCAACCAAGTAACCCACAGTGAGCAAGCTGCCGACCCATAAGCTACCTAACACCATAAAGAGGCGTTGGGCACTGGCGTAGCTTGAATTATCTGGCACCGAGTTAACCATCGGTATAGCTGAAATGAATTTAGATATAACGCACAGCTAGAATTTCCACTTCGCGATTACCGCCTGGCGCTTGTACTTTTACGACATCGCCCTCTTCTTTGCCAATTAAAGCCCGGGCAATCGGTGAACTAATAGAAATTTTATTGACAGCGATATCAGCCTCATCGTCACCGACAATTTGATAAGTAAACTTCGTACCGTTTTCTAAATCCTCTAAATCAACCGTGGCTCCAAAAACAACTTGCCCATTTACATCTAGGGAGGCCGGGTCAATGATTTGCGCCGCAGCTAATTTGCTTTCCAAATCTTGAATACGCCCCTCAATAAAGCCTTGCTTTTCTTTCGCAGCATCGTACTCGGCATTCTCGGAAAGATCGCCTTGGGCGCGTGCTTCTGAAATTGCGTTAATCACCGCTGGGCGCTCGACGTGCTTCAAGCGCTGCAGCTCTTCTTTCAGAAGTTGCGCGCCAAGCTTAGTAAGTGGAATTGTGCTCATAACCCTAATTCTAAGCTATGGCAGTGAGCGGTGTAAATCCTGCAAAGAATAGACCTCTAAGGCATCTTTACCGCCTCCCGAACTTTTACTAAAGCTCAATAAACCTTCCATGACAGCTCTAGCCGCACTAATTGTTGTGTAGTAAGTCACATTATTTGCCTGGGCACTTGTACGAATCGAGCGGGAATCGGCAATGGCAGTACGGGTTTCATCTACGGTAGTAAAGACCAAGGAGATTTCCCCGTTTTTGATCATGTCAACAATATGCGGGCGACCATCTTTCACTTTATTCACCACGCGTACAGGTAGGCCTGCGGCCGTAATTGCTGCAGCGGTACCCTTCGTGGCAACCATGGGAAAGCCCAATTCATGCAAGATATGCGCCACTTCAACTGCTACCGCCTTATCACTGTCTTTCACGGTTAATACCACTGTGCCACTTTTAGGTAATTTAATACCAGCACCTAATTGCGATTTAAACAGCGCTTCGCCAAACGTCCGCCCCACTCCCATTACCTCACCAGTCGAGCGCATTTCTGGTCCCAAAATAGGATCAATACCAGGAAATTTATTAAAGGGAAAGACCGCTTCTTTAACAGAGAAGTAGTTAGGAATAACCTCAGTCACAATGCCTTGCTGAGCTAAGGTTTGGCCAACCATGCAACGCGCGGCAATTTTTGCTAATTGCAAACCCGTTGCTTTGGATACATAGGGAACAGTTCGCGATGCCCGCGGATTAACCTCGAGTACGTAAATGACATCTTTACCAGCCACATTCTGAATCGCAAATTGCACATTCATTAAGCCAATGACATTGAGACCTTTAGCCATCGCAGCAGTTTGGCGCTTTATTTCGGCAACTGTTGAGGGTGCTAAGGAGTAAGGTGGCAAAGAGCAAGCCGAGTCACCCGAATGCACTCCAGCTTGTTCGATATGCTCCATCACCGCACCGATAAACACCTGCTGCCCATCGCTAATGCAATCGACATCACATTCAATCGCATCATTTAAAAACCGATCTAATAGCACTGGTGAATCATGCGAAACCTTCATTGCTTCACGCATATAGCGCTGCAAATCTCGGCCGTCGTGA
>CAILUH010000018.1 GCA_903837335.1 uncultured beta proteobacterium
CTTAGTAGGCCATAGGGGATGGCAACGCGCAGCATATAAGCATGCCGCTGCAGATAGAGCCCATTTTGTAAGCGTAAGGGCCGAAACTCGCTTTCTGGCAGACTGCCGTTAATGCGGCGTTCTACTTGGTCGCGGAATTGATTTACCCGCTCATCTATGAGGGCTTGGTCAATTGGGTCATATTGGTACATAGGAAAGAATTGTCCTAGAACCTGTTTATTTCTTTAAATAATATAAAGTTGATCTTATATATCTATTTAGTTATATCAAGTTGATAAAGTCTTTTTAAGGCCTTGAAGACCTATTTTTGACAAGGCAATATAAAATAACCTAACATGATAGGTTAAAATAACGTCATGCCAAGTATTCGAGTTCAACATATGAGATTAGTAATTTACCCAAATGATCACCCCCCACCGCACTCCCACATCATTGGCCCGGGCTGGACAATTAAGATTAGGCTTACTAAGCCCCCATCGCTGCAATCAGTTTGTGGCAATCCCAATAAAGGGGAAATTACTTTAGCTTTGTTGGCCGCAAATGAAAATTTGAGTACCTTACGCAAGATCTGGAAAAAAATACATGACTGTGAATAAAAAAAAGATAGATAAATCAGCTTCATGGCTGAGAGAAGAACTAGCAAAAACAAACCAAGCGAAAGCGTTTGGTAAGTTAGAGCAGGCAGCAGGACTATTTGCAATTGCCGCGCATTACGATAAAAGAAAAAAATTAATTGTGCTTGATTTAGCTAATGGGAGTTCTTTTTCATTTCCACCGCATTTGGCTGAGGGTTTAGCGGGGATGCCTGAAAGTTTAATAGCTGAATTTGAATTAACTCCAATGGGTACAGGTTTACATTGGCCCAAATTAGATGCTGACTTATCAGTACAAGGATTACTAGCTGGAATATTTGGTAGTCCAAATTGGACTATGCGAGGACATTTAGCAAAAGCAGGCAGTGTAAAAAGTACGGTAAAGGCTGCTTCATCGAAGGTAAATGGCTTAAAAGGCGGAAGACCAAAAAAGATCAAGGCAGAAGTTAAATAAAGTCGTATCATTCAAAAAAACACACCAACGCTCGGAGACCCCATGAATTCAAAGTTCCTATTCAGCCTAATGACTTGCGCCCTATTTGGGGCATCTGGCATTTCTCATGCAGCTGGTAATGCCCAGCCTTTGCCGCTGGCTAATGCCCAGAGTCAAGGCGTAAGCGCTGATGGTATTAAGCGAATTGATACTTTTTTTGCCGATGAAATTGCCAATAATCGGATGCCAGGGGCAGTCTTAGCTGTCGCAAAAAATGGCAAGCTAGTAATCTATAAATCGTATGGCTATTTAAATAAGGCAACGAATACGCCGATGCCACTCGATGCAATTTTTAATTTAGCATCGATGACGAAAGTAATGGCAGCAGTAGGTGCGCTGACATTTTATGAAGAAGGCAAAATGCCTTTGAATGCGCCAATCTCAAATTGGTATCCACAATTTAAAGATAGCAAAGTGGGTAAAGTTGCCGCCGATGGCAGTGTAACTACGGTACCAGCAAAGAACCCAATTACGATTCAAGACCTGATGCGTCATACGAATGGTTTAACTTATGGCGCGCGTGGAAATTCTGCAATACATAAATTATTTCCAAGCGCTTCGGCAACTGCAGCTTTTGATTACACCGGCCCAGAATTTATGGATAAACTTGCGACCATTCCCTTGCTTGATGAGCCAGGCACAGTATGGGATTATGGTTTTGGCATAGACGTACTAGGTTTAATCGAAGAAAAAATTGCTAATAAACCCCTTGGCAGTGTTTTGCAAGAACGCGTTTGGTCTAAAGTCGTCATGCCGGATACCACCTTTCAGGTTACCGATAACCAGCGGCCGCGCTTAGCCCAACCATTACCTCTTGACCCAATCACTGGCAAGCCACAGACAATCAAAATTTTGTCTGATAAGGTGAAATTTGATTGCGGCGGATCTTGTGCATTTTCTACAGCAGGTGATTACATTCGCTTCGGCCAAATGATGCTGAATGGCGGCAGTCTTGACGGTAAGCGTGTATTGGGCCCGCAGACCGTGGCATTCATGACTTCAAATCATTTAAATAAAGACATCAAAAATATGGTCGGTGGAACTGAGCCAGGACGGGTCGGTTATGGCTTTGGTTTGGGTGTTGCAGTACGCATGGAGCGCGGCCTATCGGCAATTAATGGCAATGTTGGCGACTACACGTGGAATGGTGCTAACGGCACAATTTTTTGGGTTGATCCGAAAGAGCAAATGGTCGTAGTGATGATGGCCGTGGCACCTGGCGAGATTCGTAAAATTCATCGTGAAAAATTAAACGCGCTCGTGTATGGCGCGCTTGATAAATAATTAAATCAACGAGGCTGATGCGGAACTGTGTACCACTGCTTTTTCAACGACTGGCGGGGCTTGGTTTTGAAAGATGAAAACCATCCCCAAGGAAAGCACGACAAAGATAACCAGTAAAGATAGACCTAATTTCTTTACAAAATACGTTAGGGTATCCATATAAACGGGATCGTTACGGCCAAAATAACGATCATAATTTTTCCACATAAAGCGTCCAGCTATAACGGGAAGCACCATAAAGAGCGCGCCCAAAAAAACAGTGAGCAAAATATCCATAATATTTAGTAGCTTTAATTACCCTATAGTTACTTCGTGTTTATGTAACTTGTAATGCCGATTAATGGAAATCATATAGCATCGCTGGGTTATTCACGAGAATGGCTTGGCGTAAATGACTGTCACTAACCCATTCACCAAATAGATCGCATAAGTCAGCATCGTGGGGCATGGTGTTTTTCACCATCACATGGGGCCAATCGCTGCCCCAAACTAGTTGCTTTGGGTTAGCTGCAAGCACTGCATCATTAAAGGGACGCATATCAGCATATAAGTCGGCAATTGCACCTGTCTTCATAGCATCTGCTGATTGCGCAGAAATACGATAGGGCCCTGTCATCTTGACCCAAGCCCGCTGTTCTTTCATCAGGCTTAGTAGTCCTTGAAATCCGGCATTATGGACACCATGCTTGGCATGGCAATAACCAAAATGACCAAATACTAAGTCAACCGGAAAGTGCGCAAAGATGGTGGCTAAGTTCGGATACTCATTTACATGCATGAGCAATTCTAAGTGCCAGCCTAATGGCGCAATACGTTGTGCTAAGTTTGTCAGCGCTTGAATCGGTAGGCCACTGGAAGGATCAGCGACATCAACTAGATTGCAACGTAAACCCCTTACTCCTGCAGCATGTAATTGCTCGAGCTCGCTATCCTTCACTATCTTGCTATCAAGTGGTAACACCGCTATGCCACGCAAGTGATCTGGAGCAGTTTTTAGTGCATCTATCAGTGCGCGATTATCGATACCGTACACACTGGGTTGTACCAGTACCGCACGATCAACGCCTAACATCTTTAGCAGTGAGCGATAGTCTTCTAGGCTGGCATCAGGTGGTGTGTAGATGCGCTCTTGGGCATAAGGATATTGGAATGCAGGACCACAGACATGAGCATGACTATCAATTGCACCACGAGGAAATACGCTCTTTGGTGAGCGTATTTCGCTAGCAGGTGCTTGGCACAGTGGCGTTGAATGCACGCTTATTGCGGTTCTATGTTGGCGTCTTTAGCAATCTTCTGGTACTTCGCCATTTCAGCGCGGACAAATTTTGCAAACTCGTCGGGCGTCATTGGGTTTGCACGAATACCAGCTTTAGCATAAGCTGCCTTTATGTCTGGGTCTTGCATTGCACGGTTAATATCAGTATTAATTTTTTGAATGATTGCCGCGGGGGTTGCTGCTGGCGCCCACACACCAAACCATAAATTAATATCAAAGTTAGGATAACCTTGCTCTGCAATGGTTGGTACATCGGGAATCGTTTCTGAACGCACCTTGCTGGTAACGCCGAGTACTCGTAACTTACCACCTTTTAACTGGCCAATAGCTGTATCGAGGGGCGCCATATAAAATGCTGTACGTCCTTGCAAAGTGTCTTGGATTGCTTCAGGCGACCCTTTGTATGGCACATGGATTAATTTAATACCCACCATTTGATTGAAATATTCCGCAGCTAAGTGAGTTGAACTGCCTACACCAGCCGAAGCAAAAGTAATTTCACCGGGCTTGGCTTTGGCAGCGGCAACTAAATCTTTCAGGCTGCCATATGGGCCATCAGCAGCAGTAATCATGACATAGGGCGTGAGACCCAAAATATTGACATCAGTCAAACTTTTCAGCGGATCGTAAGGTAATTTTTTATAAATTGCTGGGTTAGCAGCATAGGACGCCGATTGCACTAAGAGTGTATAGCCATCGGGTTCAGCGTTGACTACCGCGCCAGTGCCAATAACGCCGCCAGCACCAGGTCGGTTTTCAATCACCACAGGCTGCTTCCAGTTTTCTGTCAGCGTTTTGGCAACTAATCGGCCAGCGATGTCAGCGCCTGATCCTGGGGTCAGTGGCACAATCATTTTGACCGTGCGGGTGGGGTAGTTTTGCGCATGAGCGCTAGCGCTATAAAAAGCTAAGGCCGATAGCATAGCAACTGCGCAAATCGAGCTAAGGGCAGTGAGCAGGGTAAAGGTGCGCAGGGAATTCAAGCCAGAAAGCTTGATAGGGTAAGTTCTAGTGTGTATGGAATGCTTCATACTGTCTCCTTGGGGTTGGCTTGCGCCGTAATTTATTGGGCTATTTTGAGTAAGATAGTTACTTAAGGCATTTCACCGCATCATTCTTATAATCTCAAAGTATAGAACCTTACTTATTTCCATGACAAATTCTGCAAACAATCCCAGTAAAACTACTGTAAAAGCCAACGGTATTGACATTGCCTATCGCTTTGATGGGCCCGAAGACGGCCACGTTGTATTAATGAGTAATAGCCTCATGTCAAATTACGCGATGTGGGATTGCACGCTGCCTGCTTTAACAGATCGTTACCGTACCCTGCGGTATGACACTCGTGGACATGGTGGTTCTAGTACGACTAGCGGTCCTTACCATATGGCGCAATTGGCTGATGATGCCATTGGCTTATTAGATGCTTTAAATATAGACAAAGTGCATTTCATTGGTTTATCGATGGGTGGGATGATTGGCCAACAATTGGGCGCGCGATTTCCTGAGCGCATTAATTCGCTTTCACTGTGCGATACCGCAAGTGAAATGCCGCCGCGCAATCTGTGGGAGGAGCGCTTTGCAACTGCTAAAAAAGAGGGCATAGCGGGACTGATGCCTGGCACCTTAAAGCGCTGGTTTCTAGATGACTTTATTAATCGCTCGCCAGCAGAAATTGAAAAGGTGCGGCAGATGATTTTAGGGACTGGCGTTGAGGGATATATCGCCTGCGGTAGTGCGGTGCGTGATATGACGCATAGCGCGATGCTCTTAAAAATTAAGGCACCAACCCTAGTATTAACTGGTCGACAAGATCCGGCCTGTAACGTCGATCAAGCCACAGTTCTTCATCGCTTAATTGATAATTCTGAAATGGTCATTATTGAAAATGCGGCGCATTTATCCAATATTGAACAGCCTGCCGTATTTAATAGCGCAATTCGGGGCTTTATAGATCGTGTTGATGATCGGCTTTAAGTAAATAAATCATGAAAAAAACGGATCTATATAAAAATCAAGGGCTAGCAGTAGCCCACCAAATGAAAAATGCAACTAAAGCAAAACAGCTTGGTAAGGCCGATACTTCAGCGCAGAAAAATGCACTCGCCAGAAAAAATCCTTTACTAGCATCCTTAATGGGCAAAACTGATTCAGTAGTTAAGGTCAATGTAGCTAAAACAAGCAAGACAAAATCATCAGAAAAAACAAAATCATCAGAAAAAACAAAATCAAAATAAAACCGCAATAGAAAATAAAATCACGCTTGAACAGTTTTAGCATTTAACTATATAACTGACAGAGCGATTTAAGTTTCTTGAAAGAGGGCTTCATCATGAATACGGCGGGAGATGAATTAAATAAGCCGTGGTTAAAAAACTATCCTGCGGGGGTCCCTCAGCAGATTGATATCTCACGGTATAACTCGCTACTTGATTTATTTAGCGAAGCGTTTACGCGTTTTTCGCAACGTAAAGCCTATCAATATTTTGGCAAGGCACTAACATTTAGCCAGCTCGATCAGGCTTCGCAAGATTTTGCTACTTATTTACAAAGTTTGGGCTTAGAGCGAGGCGCACGCGTTGGCATCATGCTGCCTAATGTTCTGCAATACCCGATCGCGATGCTGGGCATATTAAGAGCGGGTTTCGTCGTAGTCAACATCAATCCACTGTATACAGCCCGTGAGTTGGCATATCAGCTGCAGGATAGCGGCGCTTCTGCCTTAATCATCTTAGAAAATTTTGCCCATGTTTATGAAAGCATACGTACGCAAATGCAGTTAAAGCAGGTCATCGTTACCAGTATTGGCGAGCAAATTGGTATTAAAGGGTGGGCGATTGATTTTGTTTTACGTCATGTTAAAAAGGTCGTACCAGCTTGGCATCTTGAGGGTAGCATTGCTTTTAAAAGTGCATTGCATATTGGCGCCAAGAAGCAACTACAGGCGGTGCAAATTTTGCCTACGGATATCGCTTTTTTGCAATATACCGGCGGGACAACTGGGGTTTCCAAAGGGGCGGTTTTATCGCATCAAAATATCTTGGCTAATGTACTGCAGGTTGATGTTTGGCTAGAGCCAGCGCTGACCTTAAAAACGCCAGCTGGTGCAACGGTCAGCAAAGATGATCAATTAATATTTTTATGCGCTTTACCGCTGTATCACATCTTTGCATTAACAGCGTGTGCTTTAGTGGGAATTCAGCGGGGCGCCTTAAATATTTTGGTGCCAAATCCAAAAGATATTGCGGGCTTCATTCAGTTATTGGCAAAAAATCCATCCATCCATCTTTTTCCTGTAGTGAATACCTTACTTGCGGCTTTGTTGCGCCATCCTAATTTTGCTAAGCTACAGTTTCCCAATTTACTAGTCACCATTGGTGGGGGTATGGCTGTGCAAAAAACCGCTGCCGATCTTTGGCAGCAGATGACGGGTGTGCCCGTTGCCGAAGGTTATGGCTTATCAGAAACAGCGCCGGTGGTGTGTGTAAATACGCCATTAATAAACGAGTTTACGGGGCACATTGGCCTACCGTTACCCAGTACGGAGATCCAAATAAGAGGTGAAGATGGTTTACCGACCGCGCTTGGTGAGCCCGGTGAAATTTGTATTCGTGGTCCACAAGTAATGACAGGCTATTGGAATAGACCGCAAGATACGCGTGAGGCGCTGACGACAGATGGATTTTTTAAATCAGGTGATATTGGCACGATGAATGAAGATGGCTATGTCAAAATCATTGATCGTAAAAAGGACATGATTATTGTTTCTGGATTTAAGGTGTATCCCAATGAGATCGAAGCGCTTTTAATGCAACTCGATGGGGTCATGGAGTGCGCGGTAATTGGGGTTCCAGACGAAGAAACAGGTGAAGCAGTGAAATTATTTGTAGTGCAGGATGTGACTGCGACCCCAAGCGAGAATCTATCTGTCGAACACAGAGGTAATCTAACGACAGAACGGATTCAGAATTTTTGTAAGGCGCAACTGACTAATTACAAACGGCCTAAATACATCGTATTTAAAGAAAGCCTACCTAAAACCAATTTAGGCAAAATTTTGCGACGTGAATTAAGAGAATGAATCTTGGTGTTTGTATGCTGAAAGCAAAACGGCAAAGTGCTCAAGCCATCCTAGTGATGGTTTTATTTTCTGCCTTGCAAGTGAAGATGGCAGTCGCACAAATTGCTCCGCCAGCCAACTATGATCAAAAATTAAGTGATATGGTCGTCAATGCCACTAGATCGGATACGCCGCTCAATCAAATCCCTTTAAATACGACTATTTTGACACCGCAAGTACTGGAAGTCGCGCCAGATCAAACTTTGGATCAGGTGCTAAAAAATGTTCCGGGTACTTTTTTAAATGACGTACCGTACTATCAAAAAGATCCAACGGGTCAAAGTATTAACGTGCGAGGTTTGGGTTTTGGCCGTACTTTAGTCTTAATTGATGGCTTGCCAGCAAATGATGCCTTCTATGGCACAGTGCAATGGAATTTAGTGCCGCTGTCGTCAGTAGAAAGCGTTGAGTTTGTGCGTGGGGGTGTCTCGAACTTGTGGGGTAACTATGGCATGGGTGGGGTGATCAACATTAATACCAAAACACCAAAAAATAGTTCGCAAGATGTTTCGGCCAGCTACGGCGCCTTTAATACTAGCAATATTGCTGTGTCAAAAGATATCGTCACTTCGGATGCTTTACAAACGCGTATCTCGGCTGATTTTTTCTCTACTTTGGGTTATCAAAATTACGCCACTATTTCACCAGCTTCACCGAACAATATTAAAAACGGCATGGGCACAGATAATGCGAGTAATTCGAATATTCGTTTGCAGAATTATTTCAAACCAACGCAAGATACCTCAGGCTTTTTTCGGCTTGGCTATAGCACCATGAAAGACTTAAGTACCAATTACAGTATTGCGCCCAATTTTATTCAGGAAACCAATATCGCCGCTGGTGCGACAACAAAGTTAGATGTCGATAAGAAAATCGATGTCAACGCTTTTTATGAAAAAACCCATTTTTATAAACAAAGCGGCTCAACCGCAGCCAATGGCACTCCCTATATCAACGCCAATTACACCGATCCCTATAGTACAGTTGGGGCTTCTGCGCAATACACCCATAATTTAAAATCTAAATTAGTTGATCAATATCTTGTGGGAATTGATGCGCGTAATATTTCCGCTTCGAATACCACCAATAACTTAACAACCAATGGAAATGTAGCGGCGATCAATTACGCTCAGGGCCAGCAAAATTTTTATGGCTTGATGGGACAATTGAAGTCGAAGGGCACGACAATTCCTCTGGAGGTCACTTTAGGCGCCAGAATTGATGCGTGGAATAGTCAAACCCCCACGTATTACAACACCGGCCCCAATGGC
>CAILUH010000019.1 GCA_903837335.1 uncultured beta proteobacterium
CCACAAAAGATTATTAGATGGTGATCAAGGTCCTAATACCGGCGGCATGGGGGCTTACTCTCCTGCGCCCGTAGTCACTCCAGAAATTCACGCGCGAATCATGCGTGAAGTGATTATGCCAACCGTTAAAGGCATGGCTACGGATGGCATACCTTATACGGGTTTTTTATATGCAGGCCTGATGATTAATCCCAATGGGCAAATTAAAAATTTAGAATTTAACTGCCGCATGGGCGACCCAGAAACACAGCCCATTATGGCGCGCTTACGGAGCGACTTAGTGGCAGCATTAGATAAAGCCATCGATGGCAAATTAAACGAGGTGGAATTTGAATGGGATCGGCGAACCGCCCTTGGGGTTGTTTTAGCTGCACATAACTATCCCAATACGCCGCGCAGCGGCGACACAATTACTGGCATTCCGGCTGATTCGGCAGAACATATTACCTTTCATGCAGGAACTAAACTTAGTGGCGATACCCTGCTTACTTCTGGCGGACGGGTATTGTGCGTAGTGGGGCTCGCCGATTCGGCCCGGGTAGCGCAAAGTAAAGCGTATGCAGTAATCGACAACATTCACTTTGAAGGCATGCAATATCGCCATGACATTGGTAACCGCGCCATTAACCTTATATGACCAACAGCACAATTGATATCGCCGTTATTAAAGATTATTTTTTAGGTCTACAAAATCGCATCACTACAGCGATTAGTGCTTTAGACGGTAAAGCCTTTATGGTAGATGAGTGGCAAAAGCCTCCGGAAAGCAAGCTGAGAGGTTCGGGCCGTACTTGTATTTTAGAAAATGGCAATGTGCTTGAAAAAGGTGGAATCGGCTTTTCTCATGTCCATGGCGATCAAATGCCAGGCGCTGCTAGCCAAAATCGTCCTGAGGTTGCAGGTCGGGGCTTTGAGGCAATGGGTGTCTCATTGGTATTTCATCCGCATAACCCCAAAGCACCCACCGTTCATATGAATGTGCGATGTTTTATTGCTCAAGCAGCAAACCAAGAGCCAGTTTGGTGGTTTGGCGGGGGTTTCGATTTAACACCCTACTACGGCTATGAAGAAGACTGTCGTCACTTTCACCAAACCGCTAAAGATGCCCTAGATCCTTTTGGCGCCGATTTGCACCACCGCTTTAAGACATGGTGTGATGATTATTTTTACCTTAAGCACCGCGAAGAGCCGCGCGGCATTGGGGGCATATTTTTTGATGACTTTAATGAGTTGGGCTTTGAAAAAAGCTTTGCAATGATGCGCGCCGTCGGCGATTCTTTTATTAACGCTTATTTACCGATTCTTGAACGCCGCTATCAAGAGCCCTATACCCCCGAAGAAAAAGATTTTCAAGAATATCGCCGTGGTCGTTATGTTGAATACAATCTCATTTTTGATCGTGGCACTATTTTCGGCCTGCAATCCGGAGGGCGTTCAGAATCGATTTTGATGTCGCTACCGCCCATCGTCAAATGGCGTTATAACTGGCATCCTGAGCCAAATACGCCGGAAGCAAAGCTATATGACTATTATTTGCAACCCCGTAATTGGCTGGCTTAATTTATGTCAATAGAAAAAAATGGGCGCTTGCAACAGGTTATTGGTATTTTGGGAGGCACCTTTGATCCACCGCATTGGGGTCATCTCGAACTGGCTAAGTATTTTTGTGCACAATTTAATCTCGATGAGTTAATTTTGGTACCCAGTGGTCAACCTTGGCAAAAAAGTGCGCAAATTACGCCAGCAGCCATCCGCCTGCAATTAGCTGAGGCAGCAGCACTTACTTTACGAGCAGAATTAGCCATCCACCACCTCAAGACTGTGGTCACAGTCGACCCAATGGAAATCGAACGGGGTGGTCCAAGCTATACCATCGATACCGTCCAAGCCTTACGTCATGTGCTGGGAAGTGAGGTCAGTGTTATTTGGTTAATGGGGGCCGATAGCCTGATGCAATTACCCACTTGGCACGATTGGCAAGGACTACTGCATTATGTTCATTTAGCAGTTGCTAGTCGGCCCGGACATCCTTACGCCCTCGAACAAAACTCCATATTGACTGAGTTTGTCAAAGCACATGAAGCGCATTCAGCGAATGAATTAGAAAAGCTCCCTAAAGGAAAAATTCTTCTCGACCATCAATTTGCGGTCGATTTATCCTCTTCTGCCTTGCGCCAGCAAAGCGCTGAGCCTGATTTATCCTTTGGGCTGCCTAAAAATATCAGTGACTTAATCAGGCATTTAGGTCTATATCAAAGTAACGAGCCATAAACACCGATAATGCACTGTTAACTATTTTTTAATCACCTAAGAGCCCATGGAACTTCGTAAATTACAACGCGTCATTGTTGATGCCCTTGAGGATGTAAAAGCCCAGGATATTCGGGTCTTTGATACGAGCGGTCTTAGCGATCTCTTCGACCGCGTGGTTATCGCCACCGGCTCGAGCAATCGGCAAACTCGCTCACTAGCGCTATCCGTCCAAGAGGATGTCGAAGCCAATGGCGGCGAAGTGATTTCTATTGAAGGATTAGAAACTGGCGAGTGGGTTCTAGTCGATTGTGGTGATGTCATCGTACATATTTTGCAGCCGATGTTACGGGCTTACTATCAACTAGAGGGCATGTGGGGCGCCAAGCCAGTACGAGTAAAACTGGCTGCCACCAAAAAATTAGTTAAGGCTAGCGAGTAAGTCGAGTTACTGCGAACAGACCTCATTCAGATGCACCTCACCATTATCTCAGTTGGACATAAGATGCCTGCTTGGGTTACGATAGCAACCCACGATTACATCAAACGAATGCCTGCTGATTGCAGTATTGCTATTAAGGAACTAAAGCCAGCGCTAAATTCAGCTAAAGACGTAATTCACATTGAAGCAGCGATTCCTAAAGGCGCCCACGTCATTGCCTTAGATGAACGCGGCCAAGATATTGGCACCCAAGACCTTGCCAATCATTTAGCGCAATGGCGCCAAGCTGGAATTAATATCGCTTTTCTCATTGGTGGCGCTGATGGCTTGGACCCAAAATTAAAATCGCAGGCGAATGCCCTCTGGAAGTTATCGAGCCTTACTTTGCCACATGCCTTCGTACGCGTTTTACTCAGCGAACAACTATACCGGGCCTGGACTATTCTGCAAGGTCATCCCTACCACCGCGAATAATGATGTTTGCTTTTATTTATCTTGCTTCGCAAAGTCCTCGCCGTCAAGAGTTACTCACTCAATTGGGAGTGCGTTGTATTCCGCTATTAGCATCAAGCGATGAGAATGTTGAGGCTTTAGAAGTTCCCTTGCCTGATGAAACTGCTGATCAGTATGTCGAACGCGTTACCCGCGCCAAAATCAGGGCTGCCCAATTTCGCTGGCAAAACCGTGCAAACCAAGGCGAAAATTTACCTTGGGCGCCCATTCTTTGCGCAGATACTACGGTGAGTCTTGGAACTAGTGATGCGGATACATCACTGCAAAATATTTCGCTTACTGCGGGAGAAATTATTGGTAAGCCCCAAGATGCGCATGACGCTCAACGCATCTTGGAAATGCTTAGCGGCAAAGAGCATCGGGTACTCACTGCAGTTTGCATCTTACCTACCCCAAATCAAGCCGCCAGCTGTCTCATACAAACTTCGCGGGTACGTTTTGCCAAGCTCGATAAAGCCACCATTCAAGCCTATATTGCCAGCGGTGAACCCCTTGGAAAAGCGGGTGCTTATGGTATTCAGGGGCTTGGGGGCGCCTTGATTGAATCAATCGCTGGCAGTTATAGCGGTATCATGGGCCTACCCCTTTATGAAACTGCGCAGCTACTGACTCAAGCTAAAGTCAGCTTTGCCCTTAATCACACCAACACCAATTAGCATGAATGAAGAAATCCTCATTAATATCACTCCCCAAGAGACACGGGTAGCAATTATTCAAAATGCCGCCGTACAAGAGCTGCGGATTGAGCGCACTCGTCAACGCGGCATAGTCGGTAATATTTATTTGGCTAAAGTGGCTCGTGTCTTACCTGGCATGCAATCGGCTTTTATCGATATTGGTCTGGAACGTACCGGATTTATGCATGTAGCCGACATTAATCAAAGTAATAATCAAACCCAAATTGAGAAACTGTTATTTGAGGGACAAACTTTATTGGTGCAAGTCTTAAAAGATCCACTTGGCACTAAAGGTGCGCGACTTACCACGCAACTGAGTATTGCTGGTCGTAATTTAGTTTATTTACCAGATCTGGGACGTGCCAATGAAACTGAACCGCATATTGGTATTTCGCAAAAAATTGATCAGCCGGAACTACGCGAAGCCATTAAGGCACGTATTAGTGCTCTTATGCCAACGGACGAAAAGGGCAGCATTATTGTGCGTACCAGCGCTTTAGATGCAAGTGATGCTGAGCTCCAACTGGATTTGCAATACCTTGCCACGACTTGGCGCAACATTCATCAAGCTACCGGTAAAACCAGTGCGCCGGCTTTATTATTTCAAGATTTAAGTCTAGCCGAGCGTGTCTTACGCGATTTAGCGAGCGAGGCAACTACCCAAATTCGGGTCGATTCAGCTGAAAATTTTGCCAAGTTATCTTCGTTTGCTGCGTCCTACACGCCAAATTTAACGCCTAAGTTAGTTCTCCATCGGGGCGAGCGCGCCCTCTTTGATTTGTTTGATGTAGATGCCGAAATTAATAAGGCCTTGGGGCGCCGAGTTGACCTTAAATCGGGCGGCTATCTGATGTTTGATCAAACGGAGTCGATGACCACGATTGATGTGAATACGGGTAGTTTTGTCGGCGCGCGTAATTTAGACGACACGGTATATAAAACTAATTTAGAGGCAGCCCAAGCGATCGCCAGGCAACTGCGCTTACGTAATTTGGGCGGCATCATTATTATTGATTTCATTGATATGGATAGCAAAGAACATCAAGACGCTGTGCTTTATGAATTGAAACGGTATTTAGAGCGTGACTACACCCGTACTACGGTGAACGATTTTTCTAGTCTGGGCCTCATTGAAATGACGCGTAAACGGACCCGGGAATCCTTAGCCCACATTATGTGTGAGCCCTGCCCTATATGTACGGGTAAGGGCGAGGTCAGAACACCCCAAACTGTTTGTTATGAAATTTTGCGCGAAATTATTCGCGAACACCGCCAATTTAATCCTAGAGAATTTCGCATCGTCGCTGCTCCTGATGTCATTGATCTTTTTCTAGAGGAAGAAAATCAATTTTTAGCCATGCTCGGTGATTTTATTAAAAAACCGATTCGCCTCCAGGCAGAAGGTAGCTTCCGCCAAGATCAATACGATATTGTCTTAAATTAAAGTTTTCTCAATAACTTTATGAAGTGAAAGCTTAGGCGTTAGCAAATTGCAAGCGATGTAAATTCGCGTACATGCCATTATGTGCAATGAGCTCTGCATGAGTGCCATTCTCGATGACTTTGCCATGCTCTAAGACTATGATGCGATTAGCGTGTTCAATTGTCGATAAGCGATGCGCAATCACTAAAGTAGTGCGACCACTCATTAAACGCTCAAGCGCATCTTGTACTTGACGTTCTGATTCAGAATCTAATGCTGAGGTCGCTTCGTCCAAAATAAGAATCGGGGCATTTTTATAAATCGCCCGGGCAATCGCTAAACGCTGGCGCTGACCGCCCGACAAACGATTCCCATTATCGCCAATCAAACTGTCAATGCCTTCAGGAAGTTCACGAATTAATGCCGACAGATTAGCCGCCTCTAAGGCCTCGATAACCCGACCCCGATCAATTCCACCTTGGGCAGCAGACCCATAGGCTACATTGGCCGCAATGGAGTCATTGAATAAAACCACGTCTTGACTAACAAAGGCAATTTGGCGGCGTAAATCAGTCAATAAGAGATCTTCTAGGGGAATGCCATCGAGGGTAATGTTTCCTTGCGTAGGCCTAAAGAAGCGTGGCAATAAATTCACTAAGGTCGACTTACCGCCCCCTGATGGCCCAACAAAAGCCACAATTTCACCCGGCTGAATATGAAAATCAACTTGTTTTAAGGCGTCTTGACGACCCTCTTCCTGCTCATAAGAAAACGAGACATTCGTAAATTGAATTTCGCCCCGGGCTTTCGTCATCGGCGTTGCGCCAAGCTGGCGAGAATCGTCTTCCTCTATCGCCTGGTCGATTAAAGCAAAAATCATTTCTGCAGCAGTCAGACCGCGTTGCAAAGGCTGATTAATATCAGCCAAATGCTTCAAAGGTGAAATGACTAACATCATGGCCGTAATAAAGGCCGCAAAACCGCCTACCGTAACACCCTCGGTGGCAGATTGCATTAAGGCTACCACCAAGACAACCGATAAGGCCATTGAGGCAATGAGTTGGGTAATCGGTTGATTTAATCCGCCCGCAACTGCTGACTTCAAACCAAACTCCCGCAAGCGATTAGCCTTTTCCATAAAGCGCTGCATTTCATACTCTTCGCCGCCATGCACTTTAATGATCTTATGACCACCAGCAGTTTCTTCAACGATGTAAGCCAAATCACTTGTTAAGGTTTGCTGCTGCCGATTTAAAGAACGTAAGCGACGATTAATGTGCCCCATGATAAAAGCAATAACGGGGAAAATAATCAGCACTAACAAGGTCAGTTGCCAATTGAGATAAATTAAATAAGCAATTAGACCAATCACCGTCAATGAATCTCTGACCAAGCTGATCAGCATGCCACCCATAATTGACAGTACATTATTCACTTCAAAAACAACTGCATTAATTAAGCTGGAGGCCGAGTTTTTTTGGAAAAAATCGGTTTTGGCCCGTAAAAGGCGATTAAACATTTGCTCACGCAATTTGAGCAAAACTTCAGTAATCACCCGCGTGAGAAGGTAATTAGAAAAAAACTGGGCAAAACTGCGAATAATGGCTAAACCCACTAAAAAGGCCGGAACTTGCCATAATTTATCGTTCAGCTGTCCCGTAAAACCCCGATCCAATAGGGGCTTCATCAGCGCTGGAATAGCAGTTTCTGACCCTGCAACCAGGGCCATAGCCAGGATCGCCCCTACAATAAGGGCTGCATGGGGCCGTAAATATTGAACTAAACGGGTCAGGGCTACACGGTCTTCAGCATTCATATAATGAATTATGCCCACCTTATCAGTCATACTCATAACTCGTAATGAAGAAGCCAATTTGGCCGACTGCCTAAACTCCCTTGGAGATTTAGCCACGCAGATCGTAGTTGTCGATACGGGGAGCACAGATGAGACCCTAAAAATCGCCACCGCGTTTGGTGCGACCATCTCCCAACCTGCTGATTGGCCAGGCTTTGGCCCCCAAAAAAACCGGGCGCTCGACCTTGCTACTAGCGAGTGGGTTTTATCCCTTGATGCTGATGAACGCCTCACCCCAGAACTGCAAGCTGAAATTCAGCAGGCTATCGCACACCCCCATCAGCAAACCTGTTTTGCCATTCCGCGCTCATCTTGGTATTGTGGTCGCTTTATGCGCCATTCAGGCTGGACTCCAGACTATGTCAATCGCTTATTTTTACGGGGTACTGCGCGCTTTTCAGATGACTTAGTTCATGAGCAGTTAATTAGCAACGCAAACCATGGCAAGCCCATTGGCAAATTGCAGCAGCCGATGTTGCACTATAGTTTTATGAATGCAGCGCAGGTACAACAAAAAATGCAGCGCTATTCCACCGCTGCGGCTGAACAAGCTTTTGCCCGCGGCAAAAAAAGTTCTCCACAGAAGGCGATCCTGCATGGGGCATGGACTTTCATCCGTACTTATATTTTGCAAGCCGGCTTTCTCGATGGCACACAAGGCTTTAGTCTCGCGATTTCTAATATGCAGGGAACGTATTACCGCTATATGAAATTATGGCGTCTTAATCAACAGCAAATAGCTAACAAAGGCAGGCCACCGGTATGATCTCGATCCTGCTGGCAACCTATAACTGGCCCAAAGCCCTGGCGCTTTGCCTCGATTCTTTGCGTACACAAACCGATCTTGATTTTGAGATTGTGATTGCCGACGATGGGTCGGATGACCGTACACGGGAGATTATCGATGCCGCAAAAATGCAATTCCCAGTAGCTATTACGCATCTATGGCAAGCAGATATTGGCTTTCGCAAAACCCAAATATTGAATCAAGCGATTGCGGTTGCGCGTGGCGACTATTTCATTTTTCTCGACGGCGATTGCATCGTGCAGCCCGATTTTGTTGCCCGCCATCGACAACTTGCCCAAGCAGGATATTTAGTGACCGGTAGTCGCATCTTGGTGAACGATCAATTAACCCAAGGCATTTTGCAGTGGCCACAATGGAATTTTGCCCAATTTTTAGCGCATAGCTTCGCCTACCGACTGCGCCATGGTATTAACAAGTATTTACCTTTGCATCTAAAATTCGCCGATGGTACTTGGCGACATTACCGTCAATTTGTCTGGCGCCGTATCAAGGGTTGC
>CAILUH010000020.1 GCA_903837335.1 uncultured beta proteobacterium
AGGTGTGTGGGCGCAGCCTCATACTTGCGGACTATCGCTTAAGGGTAGGTGCGCAGCAAGTTGGTGCTCCTTCTTTAGGTGCGACCAAAGACCGTGAGCAGGTAGCGATGTTGATTGGCGATTTCGCTGCAATTGAGAGCGTATTTCAAGCTGGGGTGAGCGGAACCGATGAGGTACAACTATTTCGTGGCGTCGTAGATACTCAGCGCGGTATAGGGCTGGCTAATCAAATTTCAAGACCACTTGAATTAAGTAATACCTCACAATATGAACTTAGGTATTTTGAGGTTTGTCGTGATTACGGCATGTTTGATCGCGCCGAAGCTCCTCAACAATTTGCTTAAGAGAAAAGCGCAATAAGCAAAATGGATACTTTGGTCAAAAGGAAACCAGCAGAGGCAATCGAGGACATGTCGCTTTCGGATCAGGCTTATCGACGACTTGAAGAGATGATAGCCACCATGACACTTGCCCCAAGCACCCCGATTTCTGAAAGTCAGTTATCTACTTTATTGGGAATTGGCAGAACACCAATACGCGAAGCGTTGCAAAGATTAAGTCGTGAACATCTGGTAACCATCCTCCCGAAGCGGGGAATATTTATTTCTGATCTTAATCCTCAGAAGCAGTTACGGGTATTGGAAACTAGGCGAGAATTAGAAAGATTAATTTGTAAAAAAGCGGCTAAACGCTCGACAAATGATGAGCGTGCCGAATTTATAAGACTGGCAAAAGATTTTCGCAGATCTGCTAAAGAAAAAAATAACGCACTATTTCTAAAAGTTGATAAAGAATTAAACGACTTAACAATTCGGGCCGCTAAAAATGAATATGCGGCAGCAGCTATGACTACTTTGCATGGGATGTCACGCCGTTTTTGGTTCGGAAATTTTAATCAGGAAGTGAGTATTTCAAGTATCGCCGTTTTACACGCTACGCTCGCAGATGAAATTGCCGCAGGGCATGAAGAGGCTGCAGGGCTAGCATTAGATAAGTTGCTTGACTATATTGAGGATTTCACTCGTAGAACAGTTTTACCAGATCATTAATAGATTTGAAGTGTTTGAAGTGTTTGAAGTTGTTTATTTTTTTGTATTGCATAAAAATGGGAGACAAAATGAAAAAGAAATTAATTCAAAATGAAAGCCGCCGGTCTGTAATTAAAGGGATTGGCGCCACTTCTTTGCTTGCTGCAGGAGGCTGGGGTTTTCCTGCTATCGCACAAAATATACCAATTAAGGTCGGTATATTGGCACCGCGAGCGGGTATTGCTGGCACGATTGGCGAATGCGGCTTACGTGGTGCAATGTTTGCAGTTGAGAAGATCAATAAAACTGGCGGCATTGGCGGCAGGAAAGTTGAACTCATTGTCGAAGAAGAAACTAATGCTAAAGATACAACTGAGCGCTTTCGTAAATTAGTATTGCAAGATAAGGTTGACTGCGTCCAAGGTATTGTTTCGTCGGGCGTTTCGTTGGCGATGAGCCCAACAGTTGAAGAGATGAAAGCCTTAACCATCTATTGGGATGGCACCTCCCAAGATGGCGTTAAAGAAACCATTCCGACCCCAAAATATTTATTCCGTTCTACGGATAATGAGTGTGAAGCTGTAATGGCTTCGTTGCTGGCGATTAAGTATTACAAAGGTAAATTTGCCACGATCGCAGGTATTAATCCGGACTACTCTTACGGCCGTAATAATTGGGCTGCCTTTCAGGCTCTATTGAAGCGCTTCGGCATTCCTCATAAGGTGGTGGCTGAGCAGTGGCCAAAGGTTGGCACGATGGATCTTTCTAGCAATATTGCCGCCTTAAAAGCAGCAAAGCCAGATTTAATCTTCTCCTCCTTATTATTTGCTGACTTACCCGTATTTATGCAAAATGCGCATGCTGCTGGCCTGGCTAATGGCGATATTAAATATGTGATGCCTGCTGCTGGCTTTCAGCAAACCCTAATGAAAAAAGAATTTACTCCTGAAGGCATGGTCTTTGGTTTAAATACCTTAGATTTTAATTACCCTAATGCTAGTCCGCTGCAGAAAGAATTTGTGCAGTTTTATTACAGCAAATATAAAGATTATCCAAACTGGGAAGCTGATCGCGCTTATTTTGCTATGCAGATATATAAAGCTGGTACTGAAAAAGCGATCAAAACAAAGGGTGGCGCTTGGCCTAAGACAGAAGAAATTATCGCCGGAATTGAAGGCATCGAGGTTCAGTCTTTGGGTGGCCCTGGCAGAATGCGGGGCGACCATATTGCTGAACAAACTTTTTATCAAGGTTTAACAACACACAAGAATAAGTATGACTTTGTCACTACAAATCCTGTGGATAAGAAATTTAGCAGCGAATTACAAAAGCCACCTGGTATGGATTTTTGGCAGTGGATTGATACTGCAAAGATTACTCTTTAGTCAGCTCTGAACCGAGGCGTTTTCTTGCGGCTCGGTTTTTTTAAGTTCATATGACAGCATTTATCGATATCGTATTAAGCGGCGTTTTCCATGCCGCGGTGCTTTTTTTATTGGCCGGTGGTTTGCAATTGGTTTTTGGCGTACAAAAAATTGTGAACTTATCTTGTGGCGCCTTCTATGCGCTAGGCGCCTATTTTGGTATTACTTTTGTTAATTTAGCCCTCCAACAAGGTATTTCTTCAGCGTATTTACTGGCGCTAATTTTATTGGCTGGAATCATTATCGGCTTAGTTGGGCCATTAATAGAGCGACTTCTGCGCTTAGTTTATCAACGCGAAGAAGGCTTTCAATTGCTTCTTACGTTTGCCATTATGTTGGTGTTGGAAGATTTAATTCGCATGCTTTGGGGTGCAACGCCGATGACCCTGGGCAATATTTCAATGGTCTATGGCAAATTAAATTTTGCCTCGACGACAATCCCGGTTTATAAAGCCCTTGTAATTAGCTCGAGTATTTTTTTAGCATTAGCTCTTGGCTGGATGCTGCAAAGAACCAATTTTGGTCGTATTGTCCGCGCTACCGCAGAAAATCGGCGTATGAGTGAAGCGCTTGGGGTGAACGGCGTTTGGATTAATGTCGCTATCTTTACCTTGGGGACGATGTTAGGCACGATTGGTGGGGCTTTAGTAGTACCAACTTCTGCGGCTTCGCTAGATATGATTTCCGAGGTTGTCGTAGAAGCTTTTGCAGTAGTAGTGATTGGGGGGCTAGGGAGTATGCGAGGTGCGTTAGTAGGGGCTTTAATTGTTGGTCTATTGCGCGCCTTTGCTGTTTATGCCTTTGCAGAACTAGAATTACTACTTATTTATTTAATCGTTATCTTAGTCTTAATTATTAAGCCTTCAGGTCTGTATGGAAAGGCTGCTGAATGACTCTTAAATTTAAATTGCTGATCGTGTTCTGTTTAGCGTTGTTATGCAGTATGCCTTGGATCTTAAGTCCCTATTACATGACATTGTTACTGCCTGCTGTGGCCTATAGCATTATTTTGCTGGGCTTTAATTTGCTTTTTGGCTACACCGGCCTTTTATCTTTTGGTCATGCAATGTATGTTGCATTAGGCGCTTATACCGTTGCTATCTTAACGAGCCGGGTTGGCATTAAAAGCATGGAAGTTAATATCCTTGCAGCTGCGCTGGTGTGCTTTCTTATTTCAATACCGATTGGCTTGCTTTGTGTACGGTATGTTCGAATATTCTTCGGTATGCTGACCTTAGCTTTTGGCATGTTATTCCATTCCATTCTCTTTAAATTCTATGATTTATCTGGCGGCGATTCTGGAATTAAAGTCATTCGTCCAAGCCTATTGGGTTTTGATTTAAGTGAGATTGATAAAACCAGCTTTTTAATTGGCCCATTTTTTTACTATTCAATTGCGGTCATGCTTATTCTCGCTTTGGTCATGTGGCGGATTGTGCATTCCCCGCTCGGACTGCATTTACAGTCTATTCGAGATAACCCCCGCAAAGCCGAATATTTGGGCATAAAGGTGCATCGTTTTCGTTTGATTTCCTTTGTTATTTCAGCAATATATGGCGGAATTGGTGGCGCCTTATTAGTCGTCCCGGTAGGCTTAGCTGATCCAGAACTTGCCTACTGGACTCAATCTGGCAATATTGTTTTTATGACCATATTTGGTGGCTTCAATAATTTCTTTGGCCCCATTATTGGCGCATTTGCATTTATTGGCTTGAAAGATCAAATTGTCAGCCAAACTCAATATTGGCGTTTGGTGTTGGGCATTGTGTTAATTCTGCTGGTGGTTTTTTTACCTGGCGGAATTATGGGCTTATTTTCTGGTAAGAAGTCTACGGCTCCACCGCAGGAGGGGCGATGATGCCGATTTTAGAATCCAAAGGTGTTTCTAAACACTATGGCGTTTATAAGGCTCTGCAAGATGTTAGTTTGCAGTTTTTTGAAAACGAAATAGTGGCCATTGTTGGCCCTAATGGCGCTGGAAAAACTACCTTTGTTAATGTGCTCACCGGCTTATTAAAGCCCACTCATGGAGAGGTGAGTTTTCAGGGCAAATCGATTGCTGGGGTTGGTCCCGTTACGTTGGCTAAATTAGGCATGGCACGTGCTTTTCAGTTGGTGCAAATTTTTCCACAATTAAGCGTGCAAGAAACGATTATTGCTGCGGTTATTTCGCAACGCAATATGCAATACAACTTTTGGTCAAACGTTGGTTCTAAGTCGGAGTTAATCGAGCGTGCGCTTGAGGTGGCAGCGATCTTTAACTTAGACAAAAAAATGGCTTGGCAGGCCTCTTATTTATCGCAAGGCGAGAAAAAGCTCCTAGATATAGCCAGCGCCTTTGCTTTAAGCCCGGAGGTAATTTTATTAGATGAACCAACAAGTGGTATTTCTACTGGTGAGAAGCGCGGCATTATGGACACCTTAATGGCCGCAGCTAAATTGGCTGGAATCAAAACCATGCTATTAGTTGAACATGATATGGAATTGGTTGCCGAGTATTCGACGCGAATCATTGCTTTGGCGGAAGGTAAATTATTAGCGGATTTACCCCCTGATGTATTTTTTAATGATCCTGAATTGCAGGCAACTATTATTGGTAAGCGGGTGAATCATGCTTGAGGTGAAGGCGATTTCGGTCGAAATTCAAAATAGCCCCATTTTGCGTAAAGTGAGCCTTGAAGTTAAGGCCGGTGAATTGGTATGTTTGGTTGGAAGAAATGGCGCAGGTAAAACCACTACCCTCAATAGCATCATGGGATATCGCAAACCTAAAGAGGGTGATATTTTGCTAGAGAAAAAATCGATTCTAGGAAAGCGGACGTTTGATATTGCGCGTTTAGGGATTGGATTTTCTCCAGAAGAGAGCGAAGTTTTTGGTGATCTTACAGTGGCTGAAAATATTGAAATGTCAACCTGGACCATTAAAACCCAAATGCCAAATGCTGAACGCATTGCGATGGCCTATCGGATTTTTCCTAAGCTTGAGGGGTATCGTGAGCGTGGAGGCAATCATTTATCGGGAGGCGAGCGGAAGATGCTTTCAATTGCCCGTGCGCTGACGCTTGATCCGAAATTATTAATTCTGGACGAACCCTTTGAGGGACTTTCTCCTGCGATTATTCCTATCATTAGTGACGGCCTATCTAGTATTCGCGAAGCAGGCCGAGCAATTTTAATGGCCGAGTCGAACGCTTTTCATATTCCCGACTATGCCGATCGTGTATATGTGATTGAGCGCGGAGAAATTATTTTTTCGGGTAGCGTTAACGACGCTAAGCGGCATACCAATTTAAGCCTCAAGGGCGAAGCATAACAATCATTAAGGAGATTGATTTGAACAAAGCAACGGAAGTACCTGAGCGCAAAAAAAGAACCATTCAAGATATTTATGCCTCAAAAAAAACAGGCGAGAAAATGGTTTATATGTCTGTGCCTGATTACACCTCAGCAAAATGGGCAGAAACTGCAGGGGTTGATGTTGCTGTGATTGGGGATAGTTTAGCGATGATTGCGCACGGTCACTCTAATACCATACCTGCATCAATGGACATGATGGTGATGCATGCAGCAGGAATAAGACGAGGCGCGCCAAATACCTTTCTCTTAGGTTGTATGCCATATCAAAGCTACAACACAATTGACAGGGCACTCACCAATGGCACACGGTTTATGCAGGAGGCAGGTTCAGATGCTGTGAAACCCCAAGGTGGAAAATCCCAAGCACATATTTTAAGAGCCATGGTCGATGCAGGGATTCCTACCGCCTCGCACATTGGCATGACCCCGCACACTGTAGCTGTATTTGGCGGTTTTAAGGTGCAGGGTCGAACAGCCGAAACCGCAATGAAAATCTTAGAAGATGCGTTTGCAATTCAGGATGCAGGCTGCTTCATGCTTGAGTTTGAGGCTGTGCCAGCAAAGATTGCTACCATTATTTCGCAGCAATTAGAGATTCCAACTATTGGCATTGGTGCTGGCGTTGGTACCGATGGCCAGATTTTGTTATGCCATGATTTATTAGGTGTGTTCTCGGATTTCAAGCCTAAATTTACTAAACGTTATGCTAATTTGACGGAAGTTGCGGTTGCGGGTATTAAAAAATATATTGCCGATGTGAAGGGCGGTACTTTTCCTGACGATGAGCATAGTTATTCTGTGGACGAAAAAGAGTATGACAAGTTTCTTAGTCTAGTTGAGAAGCGAAAGCATATTTAAATCAGCTCTGCGATGCTCCTTAGCTTATGAGTACTGGTAATCAGAAAATTGCTGTAGTGGGAGCGGGCGCCGTCGGGTGCTTCTTCGGCGGAATGCTGGCACGTAGTAATCAGGAGCCCATTTTAATTGGTCGTGCAGAGCGAGTCGACGCTATTAATCGCCTTGGTTTGCAAATGGATTGTCAAGGTTTTCAGGCTAAGGTGGCGCTACAAGCATGCGCTGACTTTACTGATATTGCCGATGCAGACATTATTTTACTGTGCGTGAAATCTTACGATACGGTTGCTACGCTGCAGGCCATGCAACCATTCTTATCCGCTCACACAGTAATTATCAGTTTGCAAAATGGGGTTAGTAATGTCGAATTGATTACTTCAATAGTTGCCAATCCTGTTTATGCAGCGGCTGTTTATGTGGCCGTAGCCATGACTGATTTAAACACCGTGAAACACTATGGACGCGGGGAACTACAAATTGGCGCATTTACTACAGACTTCACCAGCACTCATAAACACCCACGGGCCCTGACACAACTAGTTGACCAATTTATTAATGCGGGTGTGCCGTGCGCGCTTTCTGCCAATATTAAAAGAGCGCTTTGGTTAAAGCTATTAGTGAACTGTAGCTATAACGCGATTTCCGCAATTGGGCAAATAAGCTATGGGCAAATGGTTCAAGTACCCCATATTCAAGTTTTAATTGAGCGCCTTACAGATGAGTTTTTATCGATTGCGCAGTGTGAGGCAGTCACGATAAGCAAGGAAGAGGCAGCCCAAGCAAATACCATTATTGCCCAGACAATGGCTGGACAAAAATCATCTACTGCGGCAGATTTAGCCCGGGGTAAATTAAGCGAGATCGATTTTTTGAATGGGTATATTGTGGAGAAGGGCCTGCAATATAACTTAGCAACTCCCGCTAACCAGGCTGTCTATGCCTTAGTCAAGATGATTGAAGCTGAATTCAAATAATTAGACTCAAACCCGATTTATTTTGCACTGCAATATACCGGTAAAATTAATACTTCTATTTATTAGAATAAGATATACTTTGATCAAGCAGGAGAGCGAGAAGTTTCTT
Source organism: uncultured beta proteobacterium (assembly GCA_903837335.1). Classification (GTDB taxonomy): domain Bacteria; phylum Pseudomonadota; class Gammaproteobacteria; order Burkholderiales; family Burkholderiaceae; genus Polynucleobacter. The sequence continues at coordinate 7,748 of CAILUH010000020.1, forward strand.
TCTCCACCGAAGGCGCAAACTCCTATGAACGCTCAGGTATCCCAAAAGACTAGTACTGCTTAACTTAAATAGCCGTCTGGAGAGTCGCCACCGAAATGGGGCGCACCGAAGGAGCAAATGCCTGACTCTGTTTAGGTGTGAATCTCTCAGGTACCAAGGACAGAGGGAGCGGCAGCCGTAAATGAATGGCTGCATTTTTGCCTCACTCCATTCAATTTGCGGAAAGCACTCGGGAGCCTTACGCAATGCAAGTTAAACCAGCACAGCACTATAAAGTTCTTATTTTTGGCGCCTCTTATGGCTCTCTGTTAGCAACTAAATTGGCCCTTGCGGGCCATGATGCCACCCTCGTTTGTCTACCGAATGAAGTTGAGCTCATTAATCGCGAGGGTACGAGAGTACGCTTTCCGATTAAAGGTAGGGATGGCTTAGTTGAGGTTGATTCTCGTGGTTTGACGGGAAAAATTTCTGCTACTACACCAAACAATGTCAACTTAGCCGATTATGATTTAGTGGTACTTGCAATGCAGGAGCCACAATATGGTGCTCCAGGAGTGCGGGAATTACTGCATGCAGTGGCAGTAGCGAAGATACCCACCATGTCGATTATGAATATGCCACCCTTGACCTATTTAGCCCGAATTCCTGGCTTATCGTTAGCTGATTATCGCAATTGTTATACCGATCCCAGTGTTTGGGATGGCTTTGATCCAAAGATGATGACTTTATGTAGCCCTGATGCACAAGCTTTTCGGCCACCGGATGAGCCGATTAACGTACTGCAAGTGCGCTTACCAACGAACTTCAAGGCCGCACGTTTTGAGTCAAATGAACATACGCAAATGCTACGCAATATTGCCGCTGATATTGAGGCAGTACGCTTTGATACCGGCTCTGAAGTAATTGAGTTACCGGTTAAATTAAAAGTATTCGACTCGGTCTTTGTGCCCTTAGCAAAATGGAGCATGTTATTAGCTGGTAATTACCGCTGCATTGGGTCAAATGGTATACGTCCCATTAAAGAGGCTATTCATGATGATCTCGAACTCTCTAAAAATATCTACAACTGGGCTCGACAGCTTTGTCAGAAACTAGGAGCGAGCGAAGCCGATTTAGTGCCTTTTGAAAAATACGCTAATGCAGCGCTCAGTTTAGGCAGCCCTTCATCGGCCGCACGCGCTTTATTTGCCGGCGCAAAAAATATTGAACG
>CAILUH010000021.1 GCA_903837335.1 uncultured beta proteobacterium
ATTACGTACCGCCTGCTCTACTCCGTACCGCTCCTTCATAAAAAAGTACAAGGGAATAACGATATCGAATTCAATTTGGTAATACGAAGCGCTATTATTCGCCGCAAATGGACTGCGGTTCATAAAGTTAGTGCCGATAATCTGAAAATCAGGTAAATACGCTTTCTTTGCGTAAGTAACACCTTTTTTAGCGGCATCGACTTGTAGCAGGGAGCTTTTCAACAAGGGATGGCTTGATTCAGCATAACTTTCCAACTCCACTAAAGTAGGCACCTTGCGTACTGCTGCACCTGGATCACCGCGTAATACTAATTTTTCGCGGGGATCACGCCCGATTAAAACATTAATATTTTTATAGGCCACTGCGAGTTGCCGCTCTAATGTAAAGCGATCTGATTCAGCAGCACTTTGCGAAACCTGCGCATTCAAAAACTCTACATAAGCAGCAGCGTTATTGGCATAACGTGCTTTCGCAATATTTTTAATTAGCTCGGTACGCACCACGGTTTCGCTCAATACTTTTAATTGTCGTTGCGATGCCAAAGTGCTGTAATACAAACTAGCCAGTTGAGCGCCATATTGTAGGTAGAGATTTTCATTGCGCGCTTGTAAGGCCTCGGCAGAGGTATCGGCTATATCGGCAGCCAAACTGCGCTTACCTGGAAAGAGAAAAGGCTGCTGGAAGGAAAACGCATTCTGACTTTGTGGACTGCTGCCAGCAGTGCCTAAGGCGAGCGGTGAGCCTGATCCAGGCATACCAGAAACAACTAAGCCAACCGTGGGGTTAGCAGGCGCATTAATTTGTGGTACGGTAGCCTTGGCAGCAAAATAAGCTTCTCGGGCGGCAATCAATTGGGGGTTATTGGCTCTTAATTCATTCCAGAGCTGCCGCAAATCCCAACTACTACGCGCATTGTTCACCGATTGGTTGAGAATTTTCGGTAACGGCGCCTCGGTAGAATTCAGTTCAGGCGGCGGTAAAAAGGATTCGACTTTAGTGCTTGGCTCGGCGCGATTAAAAGCATCAAACTTATTGGTGGGCTGAACAGTTACTGAAGCCGGAACAGATTGAGCAAAGGTACTCAAACAATAACTAAGGGTGACAAAGCTAAAGCAGGCGACACTCAGAGTATTCTGAGGTAATTGCCTCAGCCATTGACTGCAGGAGTTATTAAAGGAGTTCAATTCAATCGAGTTCTATCTTGAAAATTCAGGTTTAGCCCCGAATTATAGGTGAAAAAGCCCTATTTTTAGTAAAAATTCGATTTACTATCCCTTTGATTAATAAGCAAAAATTAGCTTAACCCAAGGTGCGGCGATCGAGCATAGCCCGTGCCAAGGTGCCTGCATCGACATATTCTAGCTCCCCGCCAACCGGTATTCCGCGGGCGATCCGGGTTACTTTAATGCCTTTAAGTTTTAAAACTTCGCCAATATAGTGGGCAGTGGCCTCGCCCTCGCTAGTGAAATTGGTGGCCAAAACAACCTCTCGTACTGGCACTTCAGTATCAGGGTGCTCTATGCGCACTAGTAAGCGCTCAAAATGAATTTCAGTTGGGCCCATACCATCAAGGGGAGAAATGCGTCCCATCAAAACAAAGTAATTCCCCTTAAAACTCAGCGTTTGCTCCACCATCACTTGGTCGGCAGGGGTTTCGACAATGCATAACAGACCAGGGTCACGGCGCGGGTCGCCACAGGTAGTGCAAATTTCGGTTTCCGAAAAGGTGTTACAGCGCTTGCAATGCCCTACTTTCTCCACCGCCTCACCAAGCGATTGAGCCAACAAAGCCGCGCCTGTGCGATCGTGCTGTAGCAAATAAAAAGCCATACGTTGAGCTGACTTAGGCCCAACCCCTGGCAATACTCTTAAGGCATCAATTAAGCGCTGTAAAGCATCTTGCGGTAAATCGTACTTACCGTTCGGCTTAGTTGAATTTCGCGTCATTAAAACGGTAACTTAAATCCAGGGGGCATCGGCATACCCGCTGTCGCACCCGACATCAGCTTTGAATTTGCTGCCTCGGCCTGCTTAAAGGCATCGGCATAGGCAGTGACAATTAAGTCTTCGAGCATTTCGCGGTCTTCCATCGCGCCTGCATCAATTTGTACACGCTTCGTTTCATACTTACCGGTAAGGGTAATTTTGACTAAGCCGCTCGCGGCTTGGCCAGTAATTTCAAGCGTACTCAACTCTTCTTGCGCACGCTTCATATTTTCTTGCATTTGCTGAGCTTGTTTCATCAAGCCTGCCAGTTGACCCTTCATCATGATGCATTCCTCATCTTTTTACAAAATTCCATATTGCTAATGTGACTCACAATTTCTCCTAAAGCGGCCGCACTGAACCACTCACCACTTTTGCACCAAATTGCTTTTCTAATTCTTTAATCAACGGATCAGTAGCAATTTGCTCTTCAGCATTTAAACGACGCTCTTGATTAACTTGCGCATCAATTTTAGCTACCGATTGATCAACCACTCCGCCAACAACCTCAAGCCGTACTGGCTTAGCAAAGTGGGTGGCAAGTACTTCGCGGAGGCGCTCAACACAATCAGCTGTCGCTAACTGTGGCAAGCTACTGACCGCGATGATCTTAATACCTTGTGCAGAGTCAACCCAATCTTGTAAATCGGTTTGAAAGGCCATTTGTTGCACCAAACCACGCAGGGGCAATTGGCGCATTAAATCATGCCAATTGGGGCGCCCTGCCTCCGGTATCCCATTGTTTGCAACGGACGAAGGTACTGCGGGAGCTGCCGCTGGGACCTTGGACGCTTCTTTGGGAATTTCAGGCGCTACTTTAGTTGCAGGCTTAGTTGCAGACTGAGCTGCAGACTTAGTTTCGGTCTTCATTGCTGGCTTAGGCGCTGGTTTAACTGCCGGTGTACTCGCAGGCGATGTCTTTTGCGATAAATCGCCCGATCCCGCAGGACGAAACGCCAGCATCCGTAATAAGGCCATGGCAAAGCCAGTTTGCTCATCGGGTGCTAAGGAAATATCAGTTCGACTGGTAATAGCAATCTGATAGAACAATTGAATTTCTTCACGGGTGAATACCGACACCA
>CAILUH010000022.1 GCA_903837335.1 uncultured beta proteobacterium
CAACGGTTTTTTTACCCGCTTACATTCTTCTAGCACCTGTGCCACTAAATTGAGGTGGGAATCATTCATAGCGCCAGGGTGAAAGGCGGTGATTTGATTATTGTCCAAATCCGTGGTGATCATTGCTTGGGCAGTAAATGAATCTGGTATTTGGCGAATATGGGTGACGTCAATTTGGAATCGACTTAAGCGCTCAAGGTAAGGCTTAGCATCACTGCCGACGGCAGCCATGATGATGGGTTCGCCGTTCAATAATTTCAGGTTATAGGCAATATTGCCGGCACAACCACCAAATTCGCGGCGCATTTTTGGCACTAGAAAGGCGACATTTAAAATATGAATTTGATCCGGGAGAATATGCTCCTGAAAGCGACCTTCAAAGTTCATGATGGTGTCATAAGCCACCGAACCGCAAATCAAACTAGCCATGTTGTACTTTCCAAATAAAGAAGAGGTAAAAATTAAGGATACACAATGCGTAAGCGATAGCCAGCAGCTTGAGCTGGCAATTTCAGGGGTAAAGCACAACTAACCTTCAGACCAGCTGACGCTCCCGTTTGTAAATAATCGGCATGGTCAGTTTGAAGCTGAGTTGGTAGCCAGGCTGCCGGAGGTAATTCAATTCGACTCAGGATATTTTCTGACGTATCACTGAGCGTCAGTTCCAGATTGGGCCACGCTACCGGCAATAACAAACGATTTTGTAATTCAAAAGACAAAATAGAGGCGATCTCAGCCTCTTTAGGGACATTATTTTTATTTTCCATGCCCAAGCTAGCCGAATCGATCTTCCACGCCTCAAACGCCTTAATCGGCGTCTCCTTGCAGCTGAGGAATTTACACAGGAGCGTATTTACATTTAATGCAGCAGTAAAAGCGGCATTCGTCAGCGGATTTATTTTTTCATCAACTTGTGGAGCAAGTGAGCGCAGCAAAGGCGCTCTAAATAAATGACTGCCGCCGACGAGCAAAAGCAATACCAGCAAGCTACTGAGTAAAGCATAAAGAAGCCAAGATTTTTTAGGAGAGCGCATTGGCGATCTAGACCCAGCAGGGTCTAATTTCAGTGGCAAGATGCCATGCATGCAAACCCAACCTTCACTTTCACCCGCCACTGTGAGGGCTAGCCATTGGCTATAGGTCGCTGAGATTTCGGTGGCCTGCCGCGCTAAGATGCCAGAGAGAATAAGGTGCCCTCCTGGACGCAAACGACTGATGAGTAGTGGCGCCAGCACTTGCAGGGGATTGGCTAAGATATTTGCCATCACAATATCAAACTGCACTGGCGCAACCATGCTTGCACTATCGGGTAAGACAAAATCAACTGCTTCGTGGTTTATTTCGGCATTACTTGTTGCAGCAATAATGGCTTGGGGGTCAATATCAATCCCGAGCACCGGTTCGCAACCCAATTTTTTTGCGGCAATGGCCAAAATGCCGGAGCCGCAACCGTAATCTAAGAGACTGCGTTGATGTAAATTAAATTGACTTTCTAGCCACTGCAAACAGAGTCGTGTGGTCGGATGACTACCTGTACCGAAGGCAAGGCCAGGATCGAGGGCCAAGCAAATTGCGCTTGGATCAATGGGCGCTTCATGCCAAGACGGCACAATCCAAATGCGCTGACCAATTTGAATCGGTTCAAATTGACTTTGGGTGAGGCGCACCCAATCTTGTTCGGCAACCATTTTTACTTGGGGTGGAGCTAAGGTAAAACCCGCGGCAGTTAAAGTGTTCAAGATGGCCACTGGTTCATCATTCTCATCATCAGGCAGGGGACAAAAGAGCGCGGTAACCGTGGAGCGTTCCCATGCTTGCAGATCTGGGGCTAGGCCAGGCTCGCCATAAAGCGGACTTTCATCGTAACCCCCTGCACTTGCATCTTCAACCGTAACCGAGAGAGCCCCTAATTCAAGTAAGGCATCTCCTAGGGGTTCAGCAATTTCAGCTGACACCATGAAAATAAGTTCACAATAAGACACGATTAACTTTTGCCGCGGCTTGCCGCTTGTTCCTCAAGGCGATGTTCTAAATAATGAATGCTCGTCCCACCTTCAACAAAATTGGGATCTAGCATGAGCTCGCGGTGGAGGGGGACATTCGTTTGAATTCCATCAATGACCATTTCTGATAAGGCAATGCGCATCCGCCGAATAGCCTGCTCGCGGGTTTTGCCATAAGAAATTAACTTGCCAATCATGGAATCATAATTTGGCGGCACGACATAACCGCTATAAGCATGAGAATCTACACGAATACCAGGCCCACCTGGCATATGCCACGACAAAATTCGCCCTGGGCTGGGCGTAAATTTAAAGGGATCTTCAGCGTTCAGACGACATTCAATGGCATGACCTTGAAAAACAATATCTTTTTGACGAAAGGCTAATTTGAGGCCAGCGGCAATGCGGATTTGTTCTTGCACAATATCAATACCCGTAATCATTTCGGTTACAGGATGCTCCACTTGCACCCGGGTATTCATTTCTATAAAAAAGAATTCACCGTTTTCATATAAAAATTCAAAGGTACCCGCGCCACGGTAACCCATTTTTTTGCAAGCCTCAGCACACCGCTCACCAATTTTTGCGATCAAGCGGCGATCAATTCCAGGGGCTGGCGCTTCCTCGAGAATTTTTTGGTGGCGTCGCTGCATGGAGCAGTCGCGTTCACCTAACCAAACTGCATTACCGTAGCTATCGGATAAAACCTGAATTTCAATATGCCGTGGTTTCTCGAGAAATTTTTCAAGATAGACTTCGGGATTACCGAAAGCCCGTCCCGCTTCTTCACGGGTCATATTAACGGCATTAATGAGCGCTGCCTCGGTGTGGACAACCCGCATACCTCGACCACCACCGCCGCCTGCAGCTTTAATAATGACGGGATAGCCAACGCGCTTAGCAGTAGCAATAATTTCTTTTGGATTTTCGGGCAGGGCACCCTCTGATCCCGGAACACAGGGTACGCCTGCTTTAATCATGGCTCGTTTAGCCGAGACTTTATCGCCCATCAGGCGAATCGTTTCAGGCCGAGGGCCAATAAATGCAAAGCCTGATTTTTCAACCCGCTCGGCGAAGTCGGCATTTTCAGAAAGAAAGCCATAGCCAGGATGGATTGCTTCAGCATCAGTTACTTCAGCTGCAGAAATAATGGCCGGCATATTCAGGTAACTTAAAGGCGAAGG
>CAILUH010000023.1 GCA_903837335.1 uncultured beta proteobacterium
ACGAATGGTTTGATCTAAAATCGTCTTGGTTTCGGCCACAATTTGCGGCGTAATTGCACCGGAATATTCGGTTTGATTCAGATAAATTGGGTCGACAATAACTTCGGTATATTGACTTGGCGACAAACCCGTTTTGCGATAGCGCCACAGTTTTACGTCTTGGGGCATATCCTGCACTGGCTGTAAAAGCGTGTAATTCGGTAAAAAACCCGATTCAGGCATTTTATCTGTGCTACCAATACGACTACCACCACAAGCTGTCAAAACAGCTGCGACTATTAAGGTAAAACAGCTTAAAAGAATATATTTCATTTATGTGACAGCCCTAGAGAGTATAGACGGGGAAATAAAGCTGGAAAGCCAGTGCTCTGTAACTCACATCATACTGGTTTATGGAAGCCCAGCCCAATAAAACCTTCCGCTGAATATTCACTAGAATGGGAGGATGAAATTATCAACTTTTTTTCACCGTCACCTGGTTTGGCATTTGTGTATTGCGCTATCCATATTCCTTGCTTATCTCATTTTATCGGAACCAAAACCAATTATTGCGTGGTTTGGCTTCATTCTTTTTGCCACCCTATCGCTGATTGGTCTCTTTAATCTATTGCAGACTAAGCATGCAGTTTTAAGAAATTATCCTGTAGCAGGCTTATTTCGTTTTTGGATGGAAGCCATTCGCCCAGAAATTCGCCAATATTTAATTGAATCAGATACTGACAAGGTACCCTTTTCACGCAATCAGCGCGCAATTGTTTACCAGCGGGCGAAAAATTTATCGGATCAACGCGCATTTGGTACGCTTGAAAATGTCTATGCCCCTGGTTACGAATGGCTGGCTTATGCCAATGCGCCATCACCTAAGGTACCTATTAATAGCCTGCATATCGATGTCGGGGGCAAAGCGTGTACCCAGCCCTATGCCATTTCAATCTTCAATATTTCTGCAATGAGCTTCGGTTCACTTTCTGCGAATGCCATCTTGGCGCTGAATAAAGGGGCGAAGTTGGGCGGCTTTGCTCAAGATACCGGCGAGGGATCGGTTTCACCCTACCACCGTAAATACGGTGGCGATCTCATTTGGGAAATTGGCTCAGGCTATTTTGGTTGCCGTACCGCAAGCGGACATTTTGATTTAGCGAAATTTACCGAGGTAGCTAATGATCCGCAAATTAAAATGATTGAGATCAAATTATCACAAGGCGCTAAACCAGGGCATGGCGGCGTTCTGCCAGCAGCAAAAATGACCCCTGAAATTGCTAAAACGCGTGGTGTACCTGTCGGTGAGGACTGTATTTCTCCGCATCGCCACACTGCCTTTAATACACCCACCGAATTTATGCATTTCATTGCGCAATTGCGCCTTAGCGCCAACGGCAAGCCAGTAGGCTTCAAACTTTGCATTGGTCAACCTGAAAATTGGTTTGCCCTAGTGAAGGCGATGCTTGAAACCGGCATTACCCCAGACTTTATTGTGGTAGATGGCAGCGAAGGTGGTACAGGCGCAGCACCGGTAGAATTTATCGATCATGTGGGTATGCCTATGCGGGAGGCTTTACGCTTAATTCATAGCACGCTGGTTGGGGTGAATTTACGGAGTCAAATTCGGCTCGGCGCGGCGGGAAAAATTATCACTGCATTTGATGTCCTGCGTACCTGTGCGATAGGAGCTGATTGGTGTAACTCAGCACGGGGATTTATGTTTGCTATTGGCTGCATTCAATCGCGCATTTGTAACACCGATCGTTGCCCAACCGGGGTTGCAACCCAAAATCTGCAGCGCCAAAAAGCCCTTGATCCCTTAGATAAAGGTCAGAGAGTATTCGCATTTCATCAAAATACCCTTAAAGCGGTAGCTGAACTGCTGGCAGCAGCAAGTTTAAAACATCCCTCTGAAGTCACCCCTAATCTCATCATGCGTAGAAATGATAATGGCCATGTAGAATCTTTTGCGACCAGCCTCTTATCGATAGAAGCCGGTTCTCTATTAACAGAAAATACCGCCCTCATCTTTGCCAAACAGGCGCCCTATCTCACCGATGCATGGCTCAATGCCAATTCTCATGTTTGGTAGGATGAAAGAAATACTTCTTTTACTAATAAATCCTGATGTCTTACTCAATTGAAGTTGTTCATAGCCTAGCTGAAATCAAAGCCGCTAGGTGGAATGCATTATTAGAGCCCGATTCGGGCCCTTTCTTACGCTACGAATTTCTAGCTACGCTTGAAGAGACGGGTTGCGTTGGCAATGAAACAGGCTGGCAACCAGCGCATCTCATTTTGCGTGAGACAGGTAAGACTGAGATATGTGGGGCAATGCCTTTATATCTCAAACGCCACTCTTACGGCGAATACGTCTTCGACTGGGCCTGGGCTGAAGCGTATAGCCAAAATGGCTTGCAATACTATCCCAAGGCCTTATGCGCGATTCCTTTTACGCCAGTGCAAGGCGGTCGAATCCTAGCGCACTCGGCGGAAATGCGCACCGCACTTGTTCACGGCCTTAAACAATTAGTTAAACAAAACCAATTATCCTCTGCGCATATTTTATTTCCCCTCAAGGAAAGTTTATCGACCTTAGAGGCAAACGGCTTTTTACTGCGCAATGCCGTGCAGTTTCATTGGCATAACCAATCATTTATTGATTTTGATACTTTTTTAAATAATCTCAACATGAAGAAGCGCAAGAATATTCGCCGTGAACGACGCATCGTTGAGCAAGCCGGTATTACGTTTAAGCATCTTGCGGGGTCGGCAGCAACTCAAGATGATTGGCAATTTTTTTATCGTTGTTATGCCAACACCTATTTTGAGCATCACTCTACGCCCTACCTCAATCAAGATTTTTTTATGCAATGGGCAGAGCGTATGCCTGAAAATCTCCATTTAATTTTTGCTAAACGAGATGAGCAGCCTATTGCCGCTTCTCTGTTAGTCGTTGATCGCAAAGCGCCCGTCTCAACTGCCTATGGTCGCTATTGGGGCTGCCTTGAGCATATTCCCTGTTTACATTTTGAAACTGCTTATTACCAGGCCATTGAATTTTGTATCGCGGAGAAAATTCAATTATTCGAAGGTGGCGCTCAAGGCCAACACAAAATGGCCCGTGGGTTTCTACCTACCACCTTGCAGTCAGCGCATTGGTTAGCCGACGAACGCTTTTTAAGTGCAGTAGATCGATTTTTAGAGCGTGAGCGTGAAGGCATTGCCGAATATATTGATGAACTTCAAGAGCATTCGCCCTTACGTCAAAACAGAAATGTAAATATCAGCTAAAGTATGCCTATGAGCGATGGTGCAAATTCTTTATTAATTGGCGATGCGGATTCTGATTCGCCCTGCATTGGGGTCTGCTCGACCCTATTTGATGAAATTTGTATGGGTTGTGGCAGAACTGCACAGGAAGTCAGTAACTGGGTTTTTTTATCCCCAGTAGAAAAAAAAATAGTCTGGGAACGCATTCAGTTAGAAGGTACTGCGATGCGCTTCCAGACTAAGACTTAAGAACTTTAATTAGTCTGCGTAGACTCCAGCTGCTTTAATAATTGGCGTCCATAAATCAATTTGTGCTTTCAAGTGATTTTTCAATCCCTCTGGGCTAGCATTGGCTTGACTCGGAATTTCAACGCCCATTTCAGCCATTTTACTTTTGTAGCCGGGATCTTGAATTGCAGCTTTCAGGGCCGCGGCTAATTTATCAGTATCGGCCTTCGGCGTTCCCTTCGGCGCATAAACGCCGTGCCATACCTTAACCTCAAAGTTTTTCAGACCCTCTTCATTCAAAGTTGGTACTTTGTCATAGGCTTTAATCCGTTGCAAGGTAGTCGTACCATAAGCCTTAACAGCGCCCGCAGTAACTTGCGTGCCGATGTTCGTAGTTTGGTCGCACATGAGCTGAACCTGATTACCCATCAGATCAGTTAAGGCAGGAGCAGTTCCCTTGTAAGGCACAGTGGTTAAGTCAATTTGTATGCGACTCATTAACAGTAAACCGCATAAATGACTAGCTGAACCAATGCCTGCATTAGCGTAAGCAATCTTGCCGGTATTTGCCTTCATATAAGGCACTAGATCTTTGAAGTTTTTAGGGGGCAAATCTTTGTTGGCAATGAGCATCATCGGCACATCAGCAACCTGGCCAATATATTCATAATCATTCATTGGATCGAAACCAAGATTTTTATATAAAGCCGGCGCGGTCGACATACCAATATGATGAATTAATAATGTATGGCCATCTTTTGGGGCAATCACCACCTTTTTTGCTGCAATAGTACCGCCGGCACCCGGGGTATTTTCAACAATAATTTGCCCCTTTAATTGCTTGCCCATGACCAAAGCAAGCTCACGCGCCACTTTATCAGTAGGACCGCCAGCAGCAAAAGGCACAATTAAGGTAATCGGCCGATCGCCAGGAAACTCAGCCGCCTGTGAGGCTGGAGCGATGAAACAAATGCTCGTTAATACTGAGGCAGTAAAAACCAGTTTCTTTGTCAGTTGCATTACATCTCCTTGTTGATATCTAAATAAAGCATTAGCTAACCCGTAATGGCTTGGCTGCGTAAATATTCCTCATAAGTACCAGAATAATCAACCACTGATCCGTCCATTTTAACCTCCAATATACGATTGGCTAGGGCTGAAACAAACTCACGATCGTGCGAAACAAAGAGTAGCGTGCCTTCATATTTTTCTAAGGCAATTTGGAGGCTTTCA
>CAILUH010000024.1 GCA_903837335.1 uncultured beta proteobacterium
TTAAGTGAGGTTTCTGAGGAAGTTTTTCAAATTAATCGTAATTACGATAAAAAGAAAAATGTAAAATTGTATATTCATGTGGACAATCCAAGAATTGTAGAGAGCAAAGTAGTGGATTTTCTCGTGAAAGAAGGAAAAATGAATATACATACTGAAAAGATTAATTGCAAATATACTGAATTAAGAGAACTTATCTATAAGTTTATAATTGAAAATGACAAAAATATTGATAATGATCAAGATAATTCTAACGGCACTCATAATGCTGTGAATCTTATAAAAAACAAAAGTAAAAAACAGAATGATATCATTGAATTATTTTTACAATTCATTGAGATGAACAAAAACAAATTTAATAAACAAATCTTAAAAACAATGGATGTTTACCATGGATTTAATGCATTTTTGACTGCAAATAATTCAAATATCGATTGTAAATACAATAAACTACTTTCATTGTTAAAGCAACATTGTAATATTAAAGCCAAATCTCATGAGTTTTCCGATGGCGTAGCTCAAGGTATTTATTTTCCGGCACTGATTAAATCTCCAACCGAAGATGCTTCTGATACTTCTTCTGAAACTCCCTGGATCAATCCAATTGAGAGTTGGTTAACTGGAAATTATACTGTAACAAAGATCCAAAACGACCGTATCAAATGCGATGAATTATATAATACGTATATCAAATATAGTAATTCTTTTATTACACAGAAACAATTTGGACAATATATGGTGATTTTGGAACATAAAAGCAAGTCCTTACATGGGGTTCGATATTATGTCGGCATATTAAAAAATACCGATGAATCCACTTCATAGAATTGGCCTGGCACTTAATTTGAAAAACATATATACAAAATTAGAAAAAACTGCTTTTAATATTTTTAATAAACCAAATTATGTTGAAGGAAATCTAATGATTCGACAAAAAAGATTTGATGAATATGATTGGGTAATTTATAAAAACAAAAGTAAAGAAAATAATAAAAGAAATATAATATATAAAGATGATAAAAATAATTTTATTGAAACAGAAGTGACACTAATTCGCTCTCCGGTTTTCGCTTGAAGTTGATTGCGATATTGCTTGAGATCAGCCAAAATCGCAGCGGCTAATAGTGCGTCGCCGACAGCAGCAAATACGCAAACCCCAATCCGCTTGAGATTGACCTCATCAGTCAGCCTATTTGACGGGTCAGTTGATTGGGAGCTATGAATTTGAACGCCCAAGCGGCTCTTTTTAGGGCGAAAAAGGGCAATTAGATACAGCAACGGTATTCCTAACCACCGGTCTAGGCGACGCAATAAAGCCTTTCCTCGCTCTGCTGGAATCTGCTCAACTTTGCTTCCGCCCTGACCCGCTGTGCTCACACCCGCTATCCTTGCTCTCTTGCGCCTTGAAGCCCCATTGTATTTGTTACGGACAGGCTCAAGGCCCGTTTTAAAACAATTTACAATAGTGCCTTAAGCTCCGTAATAGCGGAATACTCAAAATAAACCAAAACTTTGCTGAAACTGACCCTTATTTTTAAGAAAACCCCATGTCAAAATCAAAAGTAGCCCTAATTACTGGAATTACTGGCCAAGACGGCGCTTATTTAGCCGAATTCTTACTGCGTAAGGGCTATGAAGTCCATGGCATTAAGCGCCGAGCCTCGCTCTTTAATACCGACCGTATCGATCACCTCTATCACGACCCCCATATTGAGGGCTCTAAATTAACCCTCCACCATGGTGACCTCACCGATTCATCGTGCCTCATCCGCATTATTCAACAAACCCAGCCTGATGAGCTCTATAACTTAGCGGCGCAGTCACATGTCGCCGTCTCTTTTGAAGAACCAGAGTACACCGCTAATTCGGATGCTTTGGGCGCCCTGCGTTTATTAGAAGCGATTCGGATTTTGAAGTTAGAGAAAAAAACCCGTTTCTATCAAGCCTCAACTTCTGAGCTCTATGGCTTAGTGCAAGAAATTCCCCAAAAAGAAACAACGCCTTTTTATCCTCGTAGCCCCTATGCCGTAGCGAAGCTTTACGCCTACTGGATTACCGTGAACTACCGTGAGGCTTATGGCATGTATGCCTGTAACGGCATTCTCTTTAACCATGAGAGTCCGATTCGTGGCGAAACGTTTGTCACCCGTAAAATTACCCGTGCCTTAGCGCGCATTAAATTAGGCGTACAGGAATGTCTATATCTTGGCAATCTTGATGCTAAACGCGACTGGGGTCATGCCCGTGATTATGTAGAAATGCAATGGTTAATGTTGCAACAAGAAGTTGCTGAAGATTATGTGATTGCGACCGGGGTGCAATTTAGTGTACGTGAGTTCATTAACTTAGCTGCCGCAGAGTTAGGCCTAAAAATAACTTGGCAAGGCACTGGCGTCAATGAAAAAGGTTTTGACAGTAAGGGTAAATGTATTGTGGCCGTAGACCCCCGTTATTTCCGGCCTACCGAAGTCGAAACCCTTTTGGGTGATGCTAGCAAAGCCAAAGAAAAGCTGGGTTGGGTGCCACGTACCTCGTTTGAAGATTTAGTCAAAGAGATGGTGCGCGAAGACCTTCGTGGCGCCGAGCGCGACGAGCTCGTGAAAAAACATGGCTATACCACCCTGGAGCGAAATGAATAAAGCAGCAAAGATTTATGTAGCAGGCAATCGTGGCATGGTGGGAAGCGCGATTGTGCGCTTTTTACGTTCCGAGGGTTTTGAGAATATCCTCACGCGCACACATGCTGAGCTCGATTTACTCAATCAAGCGGCAGTGCATGATTTTCTGCAAACTGAAAAACCTGATTACCTATTTATTGCAGCAGCTAAAGTAGGCGGCATTCAATCGAATAATACGTATCGCGCCGATTTCATTTATCAA
>CAILUH010000025.1 GCA_903837335.1 uncultured beta proteobacterium
ATAGTTGCGTAAGCGGTATCAAAGCTTTTACCAAGCGTTAACTGGGAATGACTTTTTTACTGAGGGCATTTTTTTGCTCTTGAGTTAAGAGCGCAATACCCTGTTGTGCTAAATCGAGTAAAGCATTTAATTCATCTCGAGTAAAGGGTGGGCCTTCAGCAGTACCTTGTACTTCGATCATGCCACCTTGACCATTCATCACCACATTCATATCCGTATCGCAAGAGGAGTCTTCGGCGTAATCTAAATCTAATACGGCTAGGCCTTGATAAATACCTACTGAAATAGCAGCGATACTATCTTTAATCGGATCTAACTGTGGATCTGCACTAATTTTGCCGTTTTGAATTAAGTGGTTGACTGCATCGCGGGCGGCGACATATGCACCTGTAATAGCGGCGGTACGCGTGCCGCCATCGGCTTGCAACACATCGCAATCTAAATGGATTGTGCGTTCGCCTAGCAGTTTTAAATTGAAAACACTGCGCAAAGCCCGCCCAATGAGGCGCTGAATTTCTTGCGTACGACCGCTTTGTTTGCCACGCGCTGCCTCGCGATCGCCGCGAGTATGCGTTGCCCTTGGTAACATCCCATATTCTGCAGTGACCCAGCCCTCCCCAGAACCTTTTTTATGAGGGGGAACCCGTTCCAAGATGCTGGCCGTGCACAGCACTTTGGTATCACCAAATTCAACCAGTACCGACCCTTCAGCATGTTTGGTGAATCCGCGACTAATCGTCACCTGACGGAGTTCATTCGCCTGTCGGTGGCTTGGACGCTGGCTAGCTTGATTTGCTGGAGTGGTACTGAGACTCATGACTTTAATTCCTTATAGGGAGAATGCGATTTAGTAATTACAATGCCTACATGATATCGAGCATGACTGGTTATGGTAGCGCTTCTCGGCAAGTATCCCTTGGCGGCGGGATGGTAGCTGATTTGCAATTGGAAGTGCGGGCGGTGAATAGCCGTTTTTTAGACCTGAGCTTTCGTTTGCCTGATGAGTGTCGCGCTGCCGAGCCTGCTTTAAGAGAGCTTGCAGTTCAGCAATTGGCCCGCGGTAAAGTGGAGTTCAGGGCAGTATGGCGGATTAATGCCACCGGCAAATTACCCGCTGTAATGGCGGAAGCCGCCCAAAGCCTGAGTCAAGACCGCTTACATGCCCTACAAGTACTTGCTGCTCATGTGCAAACTACCTTTACGAACGCAGCACCCATGAGCGTAGCCGAGGTTTTACGTTGGCCAGGAATTGTTAGCGAACCTAAAGGCGATGAAGAGGTATGGGTGGCAGCAACCTTAGCTGCAGGAACTGAGGCCTTAGGGGCTTTAGTGGAAACACGGGCTGCCGAAGGGCGGGCCTTGGGCACAGTACTGCAGCGGATTACGACCCAGATGCGCACCATTGTTGAGCAAATCGAACCGCAGATTCCTGAATATGTGCAGCAATATCAACTGAAGTTAACCGCGCGCTTGGCTGAGGCCTTGGCCAGCCAAGCCAGCTCAAGCCAAAATACATCAGCTGTTAGCGCTGAAGTATTAGAGCGGATTCGTCAAGAAGTCGTTCTTTATGCAGTCCGAATTGATGTGGCTGAGGAATTTGCGCGCTTGAAAACCCATTTCGAAGCAGTAGAAACCGCATTAAAAAGTAAGGGACCCGTGGGTAAACGACTGGACTTTTTAATGCAGGAACTAAACCGTGAAGCAAATACCTTAAGCTCTAAATCGGTAGCGGTGAATTGCACTTCAGCTGCATTAGAATTAAAGCTTCTGATTGAGCAACTGCGCGAACAAGTACAAAATTTAGAATAAGCATGAGTACGCAAAATTACCTAGGCAGCATGTTGATGATTGTGGCGCCGTCAGGTGCAGGTAAGTCATCGTTGGTACAGGCCTTATTGCAAAGCGATGCCAGCGTTAAATTATCTTTATCGACGACAACACGCAAACCGCGTCTAGGTGAAGTAGATGGTCAAGACTACCGCTTTGTAACTGCGGCAGACTTCCTGCAGCAACGGGCTAATCATGATTTTTTAGAGTGGGCTGAAGTACATGGCCATTTTTATGGTACTTCACGTTCATGGCTTGAAGCGCAAATGCAAGCAGGTAGCGATGTAATTTTAGAAATTGACTGGCAGGGCGCACAGCAGATTCGTCAATTGATTCCCTCAGCGCAATGGATTTTTATTTTCCCTCCCTCATTTGAGGCTCTCGAAGCACGTTTACGCAAGCGCGGTAAAGACGATGAGCAGACGATTGAGCGTCGTTTGGCAGCAGCGCACCTCGAACTGCAACATGCAGCAGAAGCGGATTACATTGTGATTAATGATTCTTTTGAGCAAGCCCTGGCTGATTTAAGTAGTATTTTGGCGGCCACGCGTCTTCGTTCCGCAGCTGTTATGTCGCGTAACCCAGCCCTTTTAAGGCGTCTTGGGGTGTAATCAGGTATCCTATAGGCATTAACCCTAAATAAGTGAGTACAGCATGGCCCGAATTACTGTAGAAGATTGCATGAAAACCATCCCCAATCGATTTGAACTCGTGTTGGCAGCCACGTATCGCGCTCGTCAACTGGTTCAAGGTCATTCTCCCCGAGTAGAGTCTAAAGATAAAGCTACCGTTGTTGCTTTGCGTGAAGTAGCTGCAGGCGTTACCGACCGGGATATGTTGACCAAAGTGCCGCTGTAATTAGAAAGCCCCGCTGTGGCGCCTATGCTAACCACAACGGGAGATCAGGGTAAGCGCTCGTCTAACGAGATTAGCGATGCCATACTCAGTAATTCAACTCCCTCGTCCGAGGGAGTAGCTGAAACGAGTACCAAAAAATCCATCATTGCTTCACTGCTCACCCAGTCAAGTCGCTATCTGTTTGGCCCCACTTCACAACCTCAGCTACCACCGAAGCAACAAGTTGTTTCAATTACGGGGCTTACGGACAAACTTAGTTATTTAAAAGCAAATGAACGTGAGCTCATTAAACAAGCATTTCATTTTGCCGATGCTGCGCATTTAGGGCAGTATCGCCAAAGCGGTGAGCCCTATATTACGCATCCACTAGCTGTAGCAGAGTTATGTGCTATTTGGCGTTTGGATGCTTTGTCGATTATGGCGGCTTTATTGCATGATGTCATTGAGGATACAGGCAGCACTCAGGCAGACTTAATCAGCACCTTTGGCTCTAAGGTAGCCGAACTCGTTGAAGGCCTCACCAAGTTAGATAAATTGGAATTTCAAAGCCATGCCGAAGCACAGGCTGAAAGTTTTCGCAAAATGTTTATGGCAATGGCCCGCGATGTGCGCGTGATTTTAGTGAA
>CAILUH010000026.1 GCA_903837335.1 uncultured beta proteobacterium
ATAACCATAAAGTACTTCTTGGGGTTGATGCCTTGAGTAAATGCCACATCCGCTGTAGCCCTTTTTTTCGGCATGATGAAAATAGCCAGTCATGCCGGTTGGGTTCAAAATTGTCTCGTCAAGATCATCGCGCTGGGCTTTGAGCTCTTGCAGACAGACAAAATCTGGCGCTTGGTTTTGCATCCACGGTAAAAAGCCTTTTTTGACGGCAGAACGAATGCCATTGAGGTTGGCGGAAATGATGCGTAACATAGAGGCTTATGAACCCACAAAATAATCAAACCCAAAATAATCAACACGACTTCATTCGCTTTGCGCTCGAAGCACGTGTCTTAGCGTTTGGCGAGTTTAAAACGAAAGCGGGTCGCTTATCACCTTATTTCTTTAATGCTGGAGGATTTAGTAGCGGCGTTTTATTAGGCGCTTTGGGTCGGTATTACGCCAAGGCCTTATTGGCATCGGGTATTCAGTTTGAGATGCTCTATGGACCAGCCTATAAGGGCATTACCTTGGCAGCGGCAACGGCCATCGCTTTAGCCGAGCAGGGCCACAATGTTTCTTTTGCATATAACCGCAAAGAGGCAAAAGATCATGGTGAGGGCGGCACCATGGTGGGGGCGCCAATTCAAGGGCGGGTCGTGATTGTGGATGATGTTATTTCTGCCGGTACTTCGGTCCGTGAATCAGTGAATTTAATTCGTGCCGCGGGGGGCGAGCCAGCGGCAGTTTTAATTGCCCTTGACCGCATGGAGAAGTCAGGTACAGCGATGGATATAGGAGCCTATTCAGCGGTGCAAAGCGTCTCGCAAGAATTTGGCATGCCGGTAGTTGCAATTGCTAGCCTAAATGATGTGATGACATTTTTAACTGCCTCAGCCGATGCAGAATTAAAGCAGTATTTGCCAGCAGTAAAGGCGTACCGATTAAAGTACGGAATCGATGCTTAGGCAGCAGCTTTAGAGGATCGTCTCACCTTCAAAAACAGTCATTGCCGGACCATACATCTCAACCGCTTGAGGCTGACCGTCAAGCATGCCTGGCCAGACAATTTCTAAATTCCCGCCCCGAGTTTCAACCCGGACTGGGCTCAGCAGTAAGCCGCGCCGAATGCCCGAAACCACTGCTGCGCAGGCCCCAGTACCACAGGCTAGTGTTTCGCCCGCACCGCGTTCGTAGACCCGCAAGCGGATGGCATGGGCATCCAAAATTTGCATGTAGCCAGCATTGACCCGCTGAGGAAAAGCCGAATTTGCCTCAATCTGTGCGCCTTCTGAAACAACGGGGGCGCTCTCAATATCATCGACAACTTGAATTGCATGGGGATTGCCCATCGATAAGGCAGCGATCCAATCGGCATGAGTGCCAGCATTACGGCTAATCGGTAATGCATAGAGGGTTTCATGGAACTCTAGTTTGGATGGTAGTCCAGTTGGATCAAACGGAATGTGCTGGGGCTCAAAGATGGGTGCACCCATATTGACTTTAACTTGCCCATCAGCAAGCGCTTCAAGCGTGATGATGGAATGCATCACCTCGACCCGCAGCGGATTTTTAGCAGAAAGTCCTTGCTCGTGAATGTAGCGCACAAAACAACGCGAGCCATTACCGCATTGCTCAACCTCACCGCCATCGGCATTAAAAATCCGGTAGCGAAAATCAGCATCCGAACGCGTGGCTTTCTCGACAATCAAGATTTGATCTGCGCCCACACCAAGTTGTCGATGGGCTAATTTACGCCACTGGTCTTGCGTTACTGCGCCCAAATCATTGGCGATGCCGTTTAGCACAATAAAGTCGTTACCGGCGCCATGCATTTTAGTAAAGCGAATTTTTCGTGGTGATTGCGTTGTCATTTACTTGAATATAAACCAGGCTCGCCATGGGGACGATGTTTAAAGCGTTTATGGATCCAGTAGTATTCCGCGGGATTTTTGATAATCTCCTGTTCATAGAGACAATTAAGGCGCGCGGTATCGGCAATGGGGTCATCGCTAGGAAAGTCCTCTAGAGGCTTGCTTATAGAACAAATATAGCCACTTGCGTCAGGCTTTAGTACCGTAACCATTAAACAAACTTCAGCGCCAGCCATTTTTGCTAAGCGTGATACCGAAGTAACCGTATTCGTTGATATTCCAAAGAAGGGCACAAACACGCTGTCTTTGGGCCCCAGGTCAATATCAGGCGCAATAAAAACAAAATTACCGGCGCGAATTTCCCGCAATAGATCACGTAAACGGTTTTGGCGAGCAATCGATCTGCCACCAAAGCGCTCACGCCATTGAATAATTTTTTGGTTAAAAAAAGGATTTTTCATATTTTGATATAAGCCAGTTCCTTTTGGCAGATCTCGGTCAAGTGCCAGCACGCCCAACGCTAAGATGCCACCTTCAATACCAACAAAGTGCGGGGTGATTAATAAGCGGGGTTTGCGATCGCCTAATTGAATCTCAGCTTTGATGTCCACCATCGCCGAGATTTGTTTGGGACTGCCCATCCAAATACGACTTCGCTCAACCACGCTTCGTCCCAAGAGGCGCCAATGCGCTACAGCTAAGGCATCAATTTCAGCGGGCGAAAGTTGCGGAAAGCATAAGCGCAAATTGGTTTTAACCACGCGCTTTCTTTCACTGGGTAGGCGCGCTGCCAGTGATCCAAGTGCATAGCCGGTATGTACCGTGAGGACATAGGGCATAACAGAAAAAAAACGCAAAAGACCAAGTACCAAAAAATGAAGTGGGGTTTGTAGCCAATGCATGATGAAATTTGTTTACTGAGTTGGGGGCAGTTCTGCGCCACTGGGGTGCTTGAAGCGGTTATAGGCCCAAATATATTGATTGGGTGCACGGCAGATAATTTTTTCTAAGGCTAAATTTAATTCGACAGCAGCTAGCGCAGCGTCATCAGAAAATGCAGGCAAGCGTTCTGCATGAATAAGCCAGCCCTGCCCAAATCCTTTACGTTGTGCAGAAAATAGTACAACCGGAATCTGTTTGCGACCCGCCAGCCGCGCGGGCAAGGTAGTAGTGTAGGCATTGCGCCCAAAAAAAGGTGCCCACACCCCTTCGCCACCACTGGGCACTTGATCAGGCAAAATGCCGATGGCCTCGCCACGACTCAGGGCCCTAACCATTTGCCGAACACCATGAAGATTAGTGGGTACAAAATGCATGTTGGGGTAAGCCCGCCACGATTCAATCACCTTATTTAACCAATCTTGTCTTGCGGGGCGGTACAAAATAGTGGCCGGAAAATGGTTTGCCAAAATGCGCGGAATAATTTCAAAACCGCCTAAATGGGGGCAGAGCATGATGAGACCATGACCCTCGTCAATGGCTGCCTCAACGAGGCTCCAGTTAGCAACCTCAGCCAGGGAAAGGGCTTTTTTGGGGTTATGCCAGATCCACAGACTGTCGGAGAGTAGCATCCCAGAACCAGGAATAGCCTTTAAATACTGGCTTTTTAGTTGGCTTGACGCTAACGCCTGGGCATAATTAGCTTTAAAAAGAGCGCGATACTTAGCAGAGGCTATATATGCAACATAGCCTAAAAATCCACCAAAACCTTGAGTAAGGACCAAAGGCAAAGCGGCAATCATCCGGAGCACGAGGTTAATCAATGGGGAAAGCATTTGATAATGATATTCATAAAGTCAGCATGCCTACAAACCCTTCAGTAAATCAGCATTTTTTCAGTTAAAATAATCCAATCGCCGAGTTAAGACAACTTGCGGGGCGATTCAAAAATTCTGCTAAAGCGTCGCCGTTGTATTTCCGGCACGTCTGTTGTCATATCGATCGTGTTTATTTTTTTCAAGGAAAATGCAATGGCAAATGAATATTTCTTTACCTCAGAGTCTGTCACTGAGGGTCACCCCGATAAAGTTTCAGATCAAATTTCTGATGCCATCTTAGATGCCATCTTGACGCAAGATCCAACGGCTCGAGTTGCTGCGGAAACGCTTTGCAATACGGGTTTGGTGGTGCTTGCAGGCGAAATTACCACCCACGCCAATGTTGATTACATCCAAGTTGCCCGCAATACCTTGCGAGAAATTGGCTATGACAATACTGAATACGGGATTGATTACAAGGGCTGCGCTGTTTTAGTGGCTTACGACAAACAAAGTCCCGATATTGCTCAGGGTGTCAACCATGCCGCCGATGACGGATTAGATCAAGGTGCTGGCGATCAAGGCTTAATGTTTGGTTACGCCTGCGACGAAACGCCTGAGCTCATGCCAATGCCAATTCATTTGGCCCATCGTTTAGTAGAGCGTCAATCGCAATTACGGCGAGACGGTCGTTTAAATTGGTTGCGTCCCGACGCTAAATCGCAAGTCACTTTACGTTACGTCGATGGCAAGCCAGACTCAATCGACACAGTAGTACTCTCGACGCAGCATGCTGAAGATATTTCTTTGGAGCGCTTACGTGAAGGTGTAATTGAAGAAATTATTAAGCCGGTTCTCCCTAAGCATTTAATCAAGGGCGCGATTAAATATTTGGTTAATCCGACTGGCCGCTTTGTGATTGGTGGTCCACAGGGTGATTGCGGTTTAACAGGCCGAAAAATTATTGTTGATACCTACGGTGGCTCGGCACCGCATGGCGGCGGTGCTTTCTCCGGCAAGGATCCTTCCAAGGTAGATCGCTCAGCAGCCTATGCAGGGCGTTACGTGGCAAAAAATATTGTTGCCGCAGGACTAGCGACACGTTGTTTAATTCAAATTTCCTATGCAATTGGTGTAGCCCACCCCACATCAGTAATGGTGAGTACGTATGGCACCGGCAAAATTCCCGATGAAAAAATTGCGCAATTAGTCGCCGAACATTTTGATTTACGCCCCAAGGGAATTGTCAAAATGCTCAATTTATTGCGGCCAATTTATCGTAAAACTGCTGCTTATGGCCATTTTGGGCGCGAAGAACCCGACTTCACCTGGGAGCAACGCGATAAGGCTGCCGCTTTAAAGGCCGCCGCTGGAATTTAAGTTGCGCTTGAAAGTCAGGTTCGATAAGGCTTTCAAGCAAACTTAGCTGAAGTTATGCAGGAAGCTAAAAAAGTGTTTACAATTTAATTAGATCTTCAAGGAGCGTTGCAAGGGGCTAGTTAAATCGCCTCCCCAGGCTTGAAGAGGGCAGACCCAGTCTGCTTTTGCAACCGCGCTCGCTAACCCGTGGTCAATGGTTGGCGAGTTTACTTGCCCCAGCATTGATCTCTATTTAGCTGGAGCAGGAATGAATACCGTAGCTGATTTCAATTTAAATGAATTTGTTGCAACACGTTGCGCTATTGCTGATATTGCATTAGCAAA
>CAILUH010000027.1 GCA_903837335.1 uncultured beta proteobacterium
CCATCCGCTGATACCAAGCAACGTCCATGCTCAATGTGATATGCAAACTCATCACGAAAATGCTTCAACATACCTCGTACTGGCATCGCTGCCGCATCACCCAAAGCACAAATCGTACGGCCTTGGATGTTATTAGCGACATCATTGAGTAAATCTAAATCTTCAATGCGGCCCTTACCATGTTCTATGCGATTAACAATACGCCATAACCACCCAGTGCCTTCGCGACATGGCGTGCATTGACCGCATGATTCTTCATGATAAAAATACGAGAGCCGTAATAGGGCCTGCACCATGCAGCGCGTGTCATTCATCACAATCACTGCACCTGAGCCCAACATCGAACCTGCTTTAGCAAGGCTGTCGTAATCCATTGTTAAATCCATCATTTCAGCAGCTGGAATAACCGGAGCCGAAGAACCGCCAGGAATGACTGCTTTTAAAGTAGAACCATTCCGCATACCGCCAGCTAATTGCAATAATTCTGCGAATGGCAAACCCAGGGGAATTTCATAATTGCCAGGTCGATTCACGTCACCTGAAACGGAGAATATTTTGGTGCCACCATTGTTTGGTTTGCCCAACTTTAAGTAAGCCTCGCCACCCATTGCTAAAACAAAGGGTACGGCTGCAAAGGTCTCAGTATTATTAATTGTGGTGGGCTTACCGTATAAACCAAAACTAGCAGGAAATGGCGGTTTAAAGCGCGGTTGACCCTTCTTGCCTTCTAAGGACTCGAGTAAGGCCGTTTCTTCACCACAGATATATGCCCCCCAACCAGGCGTGGCATGCAATTCAAAACTGAAATCACTGCCTAAAATATGATCGCCTAAATAGCCTGCAGCACGGGCTTCATCAAGCGCAGCCTCAAAGCGTTTATAGACATCCCAAATTTCACCATGAATATAGTTATAGCCCACAGAAATGCCCATGGTGTATGCACCAATAATCATCCCTTCAATTAAGGCATGCGGGTTATAACGCATGATGTCGCGGTCTTTAAACGTACCCGGCTCACCTTCATCACTATTGCAGACTAAATATTTTTGTCCAGGAAATTGCCGTGGCATAAAGCTCCACTTCAAACCAGTGGGGAAACCTGCGCCACCGCGTCCACGTAATGCCGATAACTTTAGCTCGGCAATAATCGCCTCAGGAGTTACGGGCTCCGTTAAGATACGGCGCAATTGTCCGTAACCACCGCGTTTCACATAATCTTCTAAATGCCAGTTATCACCAGTTAAACCAGCCAAAATTAATGGCTTGACATGATTTTTGTGCAAGCTCGTCATGTTCTCGACCCTTCTGCATCATTTGCCTTGGCATTACGCAACTCTACTAACAAGGCATCAATTTTGTCGTGACTCATAAAACTACACATGCGCTTATCGTTTACCAGCATCACCGGAGAATCGCCGCAAGCACCCATGCACTCGCCCTCTTTAAGCGTAAAAGTGCCGCAAGGCGTAGTTTCATTAAATCCAATGCCAAGTTTTTGCTTCAGATATTCAGCTGCATCAGCCCCATGACTTAATTGACATGGCAGATTGGTGCACACCACAATCTTGTATGCACCAATAGGCTTCGTGTTGTACATATTGTAGAAAGTGGCTACTTCATCCACTGCAATGGTGGGCATGCCCAAGATCTGTGCAACCTCTTCAATCACGGCGGGCGAAATCCAGCCTAACTCGGTTTGCGCGGCAATTAATGCAGCCATAACTGCTGATTGCTTTTGCTCAGGCGGATACTTCGCAATATTGCGATTAATTTCAGCATGGCAGGCGACAGAAAATAAAGATGTCATTAGCGGTCGATCTCACCAAAAACAATATCTTGGGTGCCAATAATGGTTACGGCATCAGCGATCATATGACCCCGCGCCATTTCATCGAGGGCAGCTAAATGTACGAAGCCAGGCGCACGAATTTTCATCCGATAGGGTTTATTAGCACCATCAGATATTAAATAAACGCCAAACTCCCCTTTCGGATGTTCGACTGCTGCATAAGCTTCACCTTGCGGTACATGAATACCTTCAGTAAATAATTTGAAATGGTGAATCAGCTCTTCCATATTCGTTTTCATGTCTACACGCGATGGGGGAGCAACTTTATGGTTATCACTCATCACAGACCCCGGATTCGCTTTTAACCAGGCAACACACTGGGTAATAATGCGGTTCGACTGCCGCATCTCTTCCATGCGCACTAAATACCGATCATAAGAATCGCCATTAACACCTACGGGAATATCAAAGTCTAGGCGGTCATACACTTCATAAGGCTGCTTCTTACGTAAATCCCATTCAATACCCGAGCCACGCAACATTGGCCCTGTAAAGCCAAGCTGTAGAGCGCGCTCAGGGGTAACAACACCAATTCCCACTAAGCGCTGCTTCCAAATACGGTTATCGGTGAGAAGATTGCAATACTCATCCACATTGGCAGGAAAGCGTTTACTAAAGGCGTCAATGAAATCGAGTAAAGAACCGGTACGAGTTTCATTCAGACGGTGAATTGCCGCATCACTGCGCACTTTTGATTTCGTGAACTGAGGCATCTCGCTCGGTAAATCACGATATACGCCGCCTGGACGATAGTACGCTGCATGCATACGCGCACCAGATACAGCCTCATACATGTCGAAAATTTCTTCGCGGTCACGGAAAGCATATAAAAATACGGCCATTGCGCCCACGTCTAAGCCATGGCAACCAATCCACAATAAATGATTGAGTAGACGCGTTAATTCATCAAACATGACGCGTATATATTGCGCGCGCAGGGGTACGTCAACGCCAATTAATTTTTCAATCGACATGACATAGGCATGCTCATTCACCATCATGGATACGTAATCCAGGCGATCCATATACGGTACGTTTTGAATCCAAGTACGCGTCTCAGCCAATTTTTCAGTGGCGCGATGCAATAAACCAATATGCGGATCAGCCCGTTGAATCACTTCTCCGTCCAGCTCCAGCACTAACCGCAAAACGCCATGCGCTGCAGGGTGCTGGGGACCAAAGTTAAGGGTGTAGTTCTTAATTTCTGCCATGATGAAGCCCCTTAAGCAGGTCCTCCATAGGATTCTTCGCGAACTATGCGGGGTATCACTTCACGGGGTTCGATCGTAACGGGTTGATACACCACCCGTTTAAGTTCAGGATCGTAACGCATTTCAACTGTGCCCGAAATGGGAAAGTCTTTACGAAATGGGTGACCAATAAAACCATAGTCGGTGAGAATGCGGCGTAAATCCTCATGCCCGTCAAACAAAATGCCAAATAAATCGAAGGCTTCACGCTCAAACCAATTAGCTGAGCTCCACACCGGGACAAGCGATGCAACAACTGGATAACTGTCATCTGGCGCAAACACTCGCACACGTAAGCGCTGATTATGTTGCAAGGAAAGTAAATGGCTGACGACTGCAAAACGTAAACCCGTCCATGAACCATCACCATACTCTTGGTAATCAACCCCGCATAAATCAATGAGTTGTTCAAATGCTAACGCCGGATCATCACGCAACATCAAGGCAGCAGTGAAATAATCTTCGGCAGCAACGACCAATGTCACTTCATTTAAAGCAACTTCAACTGATTTCGCTCGTGCTCCCAGCACGTTTTGAATCGTTGTTGCGAGATAATTTAAGCGCTCAGACATAGTGGCTTGACCTAGGCTTTGCGCGCAATAGTACTGGTGCGGCCAATTTTGGCCTGCAATTGAATAATGCCGTAGATTAGCGCTTCGGCTGTGGGCGGGCAACCTGGTACATAAATATCTACAGGCACAATGCGATCGCAGCCACGCACAACTGAATAGGAGTAATGGTAATAACCTCCGCCATTAGCGCATGAGCCCATTGAAATCACCCAGCGTGGTTCTGGCATTTGGTCATACACCTTACGCAAAGCTGGGGCCATCTTATTGCACAAAGTACCAGCGACAATCATCAAGTCGGATTGCCGCGGTGAGGGGCGAAACACGACCCCAAAGCGGTCTAAATCGTAACGTGCAGCGCCAGCATGCATCATCTCTACCGCACAACAAGCTAGGCCAAAAGTCATCGGCCACAGCGAACCCGTACGAGTCCAGTTAATGAGCTGATCTGCAGAGGTAGTAATAAAGCCTTCTTTGAGTACGCCTTCTAACGCCATAAGATTTACTCCCAGTCGAGGGCGCCCTTTTTCCAGATGTAAACAAAGCCGACAACGAATTCCAAGAGAAAGACAATCATTGAGGCATAACCTGCCCAACCAATATCACGCAAAGCTACCCCCCATGGGAATAGGAAAGCAGTTTCAAGGTCGAACAAAATAAAGAGGATGGCAATGAGGTAATAGCGGACATCAAATTTCATGCGCGCATCTTCGAAAGCTTCAAAGCCACATTCGTAAGGAGAAAGTTTTTCTGTGTTGGGGCTGGATGGGGCCACAATCTTACCCAGCAACATGGGCACTAAACCAACAGCAATCCCTACAAGGATAAAAAGCAACACCGGAAAGTAGTTTGCGAGGTTCAAAATTAGCCTAAATCAGTTATCAAGCGAAGCCTAGATTGCTCTTCTGAAATACAAACAAGATTATAAGGGTTTTCCTCTAGACTATCTGAATTTTAGGGGAAATAAGCCTATTCTACGGGCCCCCACTCTATCCCTCCTTGGCGCAGGGCTTACCCGCCCGCATGGCCTCAGGTTCGGCCCTGAATTCCAGGGAGTTCATTAAAGCTGAATTAAGCAATTACTAAATTTATAAATAGTATTATGCTTGCCCATTCACCCCATTTTCTGCGGTTTAAAGTAAAACCCTAACTGGCTCAAAGAAGCAAAATATGTCACTCAATCTTGATCTCTGTTTCCTTCCAGCCACACAACTAGTAGAGCTTATACGCACCAAAAAAGTTTCAGTAACACAGGTAATTCAAGCGCACCTAGATCAAATTGAACGCCTCAATCCGAGCCTCAATGCCATCGTTACTTTAACTACCGACTCAGCTATGCAAGAAGCGCATAGGGCAGACAAACAACTGGCGGCTGGTGAACCTATTGGGATCTTGCATGGCTTGCCGGTTGCCCACAAGGATCTCTTTCTCACCAAAGGGGTAAGAACAACTTTTGGCTCGCTTGCTTTCAAAGACTATGTGCCAGAAGTCGATTCATTGCCGGTCGAACGGCTTAAAAAAGCCGGCGCTATTAGTCTTGGTAAAACCAACACGCCGGAGTTTGGGGCTGGTAGTCAAACTTTTAATGCGGTATTTGGTGCCACACCAAATCCCTATGATTTGAGCAAAACCTGTGGCGGCTCTTCTGGTGGTGGCGCAGTGGCATTAGCCAGTGGAATGATCGCTCTAGCTGATGGCACCGATCTAGGCGGCTCACTACGAAATCCAGCGAATTTTTGCAATATTGTGGGCCTACGCCCCTCGGTAGGCCGGGTGCCGAATTGGCCCGATCAACTGGGCTGGTACACCATGAGCGTGGCAGGCCCTATGGCTCGTAATGTTCCCGATTTAGCCTTAGCCATGTCAGCTATGGCCGGGCCCGATGATCGTTCACCCATTGCACTTGAAGCTCCTGGTACGATTTTTAATCAGCCACTGCCACGTGATTTCCGCGGTCTCAAAATCGCCTTTAGCGCTAATTTGGGTGGACTACCTGTCGAGCCAGCAGTTGCAACCGTTTTAGAAGCGTCGCGCTCAGTCTTTGAGGCCTTGGGTTGTGAAGTTATCAATGCCGAACCCAATATTGCTGAAGCGGATGAGATCTTTATGTTGTGGCGCGCTTGGCGCACTGAGTTGCGCATTACGCCTTTAATGGCGGAACATGGTGATAAATTTAAAGATACTGTAATTTGGAATGCCGAGCAGGGCCTACCCATTACCGGCCCCCAATTGGCTCGCGCTGAAGCTAAACGCACCGAGCTCTACCACCGCATGCGCGAATTCATGGCGCAATATGAGTTTTTAATTATGCCGGTAAATCAAGTGACGCCTTTTGCGCTTGGCCTAGACTATCCACGAGAAATCAATGGGGTGCCGATGCAGACCTATATCGAATGGCAAAAATCACTGTATTTAATTAGTGCTTTAGGCAATCCTGCAATCTCGGTACCCGCTGGCTTCACCCCAGATGGCTTGCCAGTGGGCATTCAAATTGTCGGGCGCCACCGCGCCGACTTCGGGGTTTTGCAATTAGCGTATGCTTTTGAACAAAGGACGCAATTTGGCCTAAAACGGCCTGCCTTATGTTTGTAATCCATCTTAATTTTAAAGCTATTGTGTAAAGTATTGCTCATAGCTAAAGGTAAGGCAATTTAAGTATTAATGATAATAAAAAAATAATGCGCTAATAATTAGGAGATCACATGAATTTAATCAATAAAATTTCTGTAGCCAGCATTTTTGCCTTACTAGCTGGTATCAATCTAGCAACTGCAGCTGACTATCCTGATAAACCCATTAAATGGGTCGTGCCGTATACGCCCGCTGGTACGACCGATGTATTGGCCCGCATCGTAGCCCAGCCATTAACACAGCTATTGGGACAAAATGTGTTGGTTGAAAATAAACCTGGGGCTGGCAATAATATTGGTACCGAGTTTGTCATTAAATCAGCGCCTGATGGCTATACGATGTTGCTCGTGAACCCGGCCAATGGAATTAATGCCTCACTTTATAAAACCCTCAATTACAATTTTATTCGCGATATTGCGCCCGTAGCTGGCATTGTGCGTACCCCGAATGTGATGGTTATCCCACCTTCGCTTCCTGTAAAAACAGTGGCCGAATTCATTGCTTATTGCAAAGCCAATCCTGGCAAAGTGAATATGGCATCTTCGGGTAGCGGTACTTCAGTGCATTTATCGGGCGAACTTTTTAAGTCGATGACTGGCTGCAATATGTTGCACGTGCCCTATAAAGGTGCAGGCCCAGCCTTAGTCGATCTGATGGCCGGCCAAGTGCAAGTCTTATTTGATAACTTACCTTCCTCTGCGGGCCATATCAAATCAGGCAATCTGCGGGCTTTAGCGGTTACCTCTGCTGCGCGTGACCCTTCTTTACCGAATGTCCCGACGATCGCAGAAACCGTTCCAGGCTATGAGGCAACCGCTTGGTTTGGCATCGGCATGCCCAAGGGCTCACCACGCGCGGCGATTGATCGAGTCAATGCCGAAGTAAATCGTATTTTGGCTGACCCTAAAATGCGTGAAAAACTGGCTGAGCTTGGTGGCGTACCAATTCCAGGCACGCCTGAAGATTTTGGCAAAATTATTGCCGCTGAAACCCAAAAATGGGAAAAGGTAGTGAAAGCATCAGGAGCATCCGTTGATTAGGCCGTCATAAATTCAGGCTAGAATCACGCATCGTAACTAAAAAAGCTACTCATGTCGACCACCCTATTAAAAATTCTGCCACTCATTGTTGCGGGAATTTTGCTATCTGCTTGTGCAAGCCATGAAATTGTCATTAGCTCGGATGAGGTTGCTTCGGTAGCTAAAGCCACGCAAATTAAAACCTCAACAACCGACCAAAGCGTCACTTATATTGGGCCGGAAATATTTACTGTTGGCGCAGATAAAACGAGCGAGCAATTTTGGTTGGTTGCCACTAAAAATTCACATGGACATATAACCTATCGCGCAGTAGGAAAACTCGTTTATTTAAATGGTATGCGTGAGTATCAATCGGCACAAATTGTAAATGGCGCTACTGTGCCATTTAAATCGATTAACCGCATGGCCGGCCCATGCGGTGCCATGGGTTGCGAATTTGGTGAGGAATTTTCAATCGAGCTTAGCGAAGACTTCTTGGTACAAAAAAAGAAAACTGGCTTTGAAATCAATGTCAGCTCCAAAAAAGGTGCAACCAATACCCTCTTCTACTCTATCTCTTATCTGACGGGCTACATGAGCGTGCTGGGCAAATAAGATGCACTAAATAAGCGCGCGGGCCTTTTTAGCAAAAGGCTCTAGCCTAGTACTTGTATCATGCGCGTCCCAGCAGGGTTTACGCAAGGCGTAAATAATTAACGGCGTACTAACAAAAAGAATAGTACCTGTTAATAAAATAGCTAAATACACCTCGGGGCTGCCGATAACAATTTGTGCCGGGGGGAAAAGAGAAATAAAAAATGCAGTGATGGTGCTTAATAAGCCTGTACCAGCACAGAGCCATAAACCCACTTTCCCTCCAGGAATTTTAAAGGGGCGCTTAATATTAGGCTGGGTATAGCGCAAGTAAATGCAGGCGCTAAACATGAATATATAAATAATTAAATACACTGAACTGGCAAGCTGAGTCAGGATCTGAAATACGGCTTGTACAGTTGGCAAAATTGCAAACGCAATGACTAAAAATGTCACAATCAAACCCTGTAATAACAAAATATGGCTAGGTACATTGTGCTGGTTAAGCTGATGGAACCAGGGCGGCAAATAACCTGCTCTCCCAATCACAACCAATGCTGATGAAGGACCAGCAAGCCATACTGTCAACTGACCAATAATGCCAAGTACTAGCGCACACGCAACTAATGGGCCCGCCCAAGGAACCCCATAAAAATGAAAGAAATCATCAAAGGCGATCAACAGACTTTGCGTCAGATTAATTTTTGCCACGGGTATGATTAAACTGAGCGCAAGGGTTGTGAGAATAAAAATAGTCACAATAAATATTGCTGATACAGCAATTGCTAGCGGGTAATTTTTTTGAGGATTAGCGGTATCCCGAATATGCACCGCACTCATTTCAATACCAGCATAGTCAAGAAATACAGCTGTCGCCAGTACCAGGCTACTAAAGCCTGTAAATTGGGGCATCAATTGCTCCAGACCCAGCTGTATTTGTACCGGATTACCTTGGCCTAAATATAGAAAACCCAGTAGGATCAAAATTAAACCTGGAATAATCGTTCCAATAAGTCCGCAGACTACCGAAATTGTTGAGGAGGTTTTAATGCCTCGCATAGTAGCAACGACTGCCAACCAAAATATCAATAGAATTGCAATCACGGTGTCTGCTCGATTTGAGGCAAGCGCAGCATCTAGGGTTAAATTGGGATTAATATAAGCCAGCGATACCCAGGCAAAAGTCAGCATTGTGGGGAAAAAGATTGTGCAGTTGCCCCACTGTAAAAAAATAGCTACAAAACCCCAACGTGGTCCAAATGCTTCGCCAACCCAGCGAAATACCCCGCCCTGTTCCGGCCAACTAGTAGCCAGTTCAGCCGCTACAAAAGCAATGGGGACTAAAAAAAATAGGGCAGCAAAAAGATAATAAAAAATGGCACTTAAGCCATATTCAGCCTGCGCGGCAATACCCGTTAAATCAAAGACAGCAATGACATTAATTGTTGCTAGAGAAATAATGCCTAACTTAATGCCAGCCATGATCTTTTCATTTGATAGCCCATGTCCTGCGTAATCTTCTGCGTAATCATGAGCAAGACAGCATTTAATGTGACAGATAATAAATCTGCTTGGTGCCGACGGCGAGACTCGAACTCGCACAGCCTAAGCCACTACCCCCTCAAGATAGCGTGTCTACCAATTTCACCACGTCGGCATATTACAAAATTACTGAACAACTAAAATTTTACAGCTTCCTGTCAAAATAGGAATTACTTAGGTACTACTGGCTTACCGGTATCTTTAGCTGCGGCAGGATCAGCTGCTGGGGCTAGAGTATTTTTCGTCGCACCAGCTGAAGGTGGAGGTGGAGCAGTTGGTGCTACTGGCGCAGGCGCTTCGCCAGTAGCAGGAAGCGTAGAGCCCGAGAGCACACCAGGCACGGTAGTTTTTTTATTGCCTACCCAAGTCAGGCCTAAGGTACTTAAGAAAAAGACGGTAGCAAAAATAGCCGTGGCATGCGAGAGGAAGTTAGCTGAGCCACTAGCACCAAAGACGCTGCCTGAAGCCCCAGAGCCAAAAGCGGCGCCCATATCAGCACCCTTCCCTTGCTGTAACAAAACTAAACCGATTACACTGATGGCAGAAACGATCTGCAATACAGTTAATAGAGTCAAAAACCATTCCATACTCAATCTCCAATAAAATATTTACGCTCTACAAATCGCCAGAAAGTCTTGCGCTATTAAGGAAGCACCGCCCACTAAAGCACCATCTATATCAGGCATGACAAATAACTCAGCGGCGTTATCAGGTTTAACACTACCGCCATATAAAATCCCGATATGCGAGGCCACGTCCTCATTAAATTCAGCCAATTGATAGCGAATGGCGCGGTGCATATCTTGTGCTACCTGTGCTGTCGCTACTTTACCCGTACCTATAGCCCAAACCGGCTCATAAGCAATTAACGAGTCAAC
This sequence comes from uncultured beta proteobacterium, assembly GCA_903837335.1. Lineage (GTDB taxonomy): Bacteria > Pseudomonadota > Gammaproteobacteria > Burkholderiales > Burkholderiaceae > Polynucleobacter. The sequence continues at coordinate 10,333 of CAILUH010000027.1, forward strand.
TAGACGATCCTGCAAAACCGCAACTTGTCGAGCAATTTGTGAGCGCACCACTTCTTCTGCTCTACCCGAATTACGTTCATCAGCAGTTTCACCTACACAAATTATGGGGGTTAAGCCATTGTCTAAAGCAAGCAACGCTTTTTCAGCAATTTGCTCATCGGTTTCATGATGTAACTCACGTCGTTCAGAATGACCAACTATCACATAAGAACAGCTAAGCTCAGCCAACATGGGAGCAGAAACTTCGCCAGTATAGGGTCCATCGAGATGGGTTGATACGTCTTGTGCACCTAAACTGAGAGCAGCCACACCGCCCGAGCGAATCAACTCTGCACACTGCGCTAAATAGGGAAATGGCGCACAGACTGCATAACGGCGACCCGAAGGCATGCCTTTTTCCATGGTGCGACACACCTCCTGAAACCAGGCTTGATTACGGCTAAAACTACCGTACATTTTCCAATTGGCAACAATGATCAGTGGGCGCATATGCTGAATTAAACCGTGAGAATAATTTTGCCCACATGCTCGCTCGATTCCATTAAGCGATGCGCATCGGCAGCCTCATTCATGCTGAAGGTTTTATAAATCACGGGCTTTAATTGACCAGCATTGAGTAAAGGCCAAATTTGCGTGTGCAAGGCTTGTGCAATTTGCTTTTTAAAGGCTACCGATCTAGGGCGTAATGTAGAGCCCGTAATAGTTAAGCGCCGACGTAGAATTTGACCGGTATTGACTTCCGCTTTTGAGCCGCCTTGAATGGCAATAATCACAATGCGGCCATCGTCAGCCAAGCAGTCAATTTCACGCTGCACGTAGGCGCCAGTAACCATGTCTAAAATAACATTCACGCCTTTGTCATCAGTCGCTTTTTTAACTTCTGCGACAAAATCTTGGGTTTTATAATTAATCGCCACATCAGCGCCCAACTTGATACAAGCCGCGCATTTTTCATCGCTACCTGCAGTAACAAATACCCGATGACCTAAAGCTTTGGCAATTAAAATCGCCGTAACCCCAATACCGCTAGAGCCACCCTGAACTAATAACGTTTCACCCTTGGCCAGCTCGCCGCGCATAAAGACATTGCTCCATACGGTAAAAAAGGTTTCGGGTAAGGCTGCCGCTTCTTGGTCACTAAAACCAGTTGGATAAGGTAAACATTGTGCAATGGGGGCTAAACATAAATCTGCATAACCACCACCCTGCACTAAGGCACAGACTTTATCGCCTAACTTAAGGCCAAATGAATTATCGGCATGCGCTAAATCGCCCCCAATAATTTCGCCGGCCACTTCCAGACCAGGAATATCAGAAGCTCCGGCAGGCACAGGATAATGGCCCTTGCGTTGCAATACATCGGGGCGATTAATGCCTGCAGCTAAAACGCGAATTAACACTTCGCCAGACCCAGCTGTTGGTACAGCAGGATCGGGACGAGTGCTTGAAACTAAGACTTCAGGCGCACCGTGTTCACGAATTTCAATCACGCGCATCAGCCATCTCCGTTCGCTATCAAATCATTTAGCTCAGTAAAAGCTATCTTACTTAAACCGTTTCACCATTTGCAGGATTGCTTTCAGCAGACTCAGCAGCGTTTGTACCAGCCACTAAGGGTGCAATCGAGCCACCCTCTTCAGCCATTGCTGCTTTTAACGACAGGCGTAAGCGGCCACGTTCGTCTGCCGCTAATAGCTTCACGCGCACAATTTGACCTTCTTGCAAATAATCTTTTACTTCTTTCACGCGCTCATTGGCGATTTCGGAAATATGTAAGAGACCGTCTTTGCCAGGCAGGATATTAATTAAGGCGCCAAATTCAAGCAACTTCACAACTGGGCCTTCATAAATCTTGCCTACCTCAGCCTCAGCGGTAATGCCTTCAATTCGGCTCTTCGCTTCAGCTAGGCCATCAGCGCTGGTGGAAGCAATAGTGACCGTGCCGTCATCTTCAATATTGATACTGCAACCCGTTTCTTTAGTTAGGGCTTGAATAGTAGCGCCGCCCTTACCGATTACTTCACGAATTTTATCGGGATGAATTTTGAAAGACACCATTCTTGGCGCATGCTCGGACAACTCGGTACGAACCGAGCCCATCGCTTCTTGCATTTTGCTAAGAATATGTAAGCGACCTTCTTTCGCTTGTGCTAAAGCCACTTGCATAATTTCTTTGGTAATACCCTGCACCTTAATATCCATTTGCAAAGCTGTAATGCCATTTGCTGTGCCGGCTACCTTAAAGTCCATATCACCTAAATGATCTTCATCACCTAAGATATCAGTTAAAACAGCAAAGCGGTTGCCATCTAAAATCAAGCCCATCGCTACGCCTGCAACGTGTGCCTTGACGGGTACACCTGCATCCATTAACGCTAAGCAACCACCGCAAACTGAAGCCATCGAAGAAGAGCCATTGGATTCGGTAATTTCAGAAACCACCCGAATGCTATAAGCAAAATCTTCTGGGTTTGGTAACACAGGAATGAGCGCGCGCTTCGCTAGACGGCCATGGCCAATTTCGCGACGCTTAGGGCTACCAACACGACCGGTTTCACCAGTAGCAAATGGGGGCATGTTGTAATGGAACATGAAACGATCACGGTGCTCGCCTTCCAGCGCATCGATAATCTGTTCGTCGCGCGCAGTACCCAAGGTCGCAACTACCAAGGCTTGGGTTTCACCACGGGTGAAGAGCGCCGAACCATGTGTACGGGGCAAAACACCGCTACGAATTTCAATCGGACGAACGGTGCGCGTATCGCGACCGTCAATGCGGGGTTCACCATTCAAAATTTGACTGCGGACAATTTTGCCTTCAATCTCAAACAAAATATTACCCACCGCAACTTCATCAATATCGCCATCAAGCGCTAACTTAGCCAGCACTTCTTTATTAATTTCTTTTAGTTTGGTTGAGCGCGCTTGTTTCTGACGCATTTGATAGGCTTCACGCAAAGGCGCCTCAGCAAGGGCTGTTACCTTAGCAATTAAAGGCTCATCCTTTGGTGCTGCCTGCCAATCCCATTCGGGTTTACCAGCTTCGCGGACCATTTCTTGAATGGCATTGATCGCAATTTGCATTTGATCATGACCATAAACTATGGCGCCTAACATGACATCTTCTGGTAATTGCTGAGCCTCAGACTCAACCATTAGCACTGCAGCTTGAGTACCAGCCACAATTAAATCGAGATCACTAGTTGCTTGCTCAGCACGGGTTGGGTTAAGTAAATACTGTCCATCACGATAGCCAACGCGAGCTGCGCCAATCGGACCATTGAACGGAATTCCTGAAATCGACAAAGCAGCCGATGCAGCAATTAAAGCCGGGATATCTGAAGGTATATCAGGGTTAATCGATAAAACATGAATAACAACTTGTACTTCGTTATAAAAACCTTCAGGAAATAGTGGACGAATTGGTCGATCGATTAAGCGCGAAATTAAAGTCTCACCTTCCGATGGGCGTCCTTCACGACGGAAAAAACCACCAGGAATTTTTCCTGCAGCATAGGTTTTTTCTAAATAATCTACCGTTAAAGGGAAAAAATCTTGTCCAGGCTTGGCTGATTTTGAGGCTACTACAGTGGCCAATACCACGGTATCACCTACATCAACGATCACTGCGCCGCCTGATTGGCGAGCGATTTCGCCGGTTTCCATTGTTACCTGTTGTTGACCCCATTGAAAGGTCTTCACTACTTTTTTAAACATGGTCATTTTTCATTCTCCAAATTGCGCTTGTGCATTCCAAAAGGATGCTAAAAACAAGCTAATTAACGCTCGCCGAGGAAATGCAGCGCCTCGACTACGCTGGAGCAATTCAAGATTACAAGGGATGCCATTCCAGTGAGGCACTCAGCGCAGGAAAATGGGGCTGAGAGACGCATTGGAATGACACGATCCCCTAAACAGGTAATCTAGAAGCACTCAAATTGCTACTAAATGCCAGCCAATTACTTACGAAGGCCTAACTTCTCGATCAATGCGCGATAACGATCCAGATCTTTGCCCTTGAGGTAATCCAAGAGACGGCGACGACGCGAAACCATCTTCAACAAACCGCGACGGCTGTGATGATCTTTGGCGTTTGCCTTGAAATGGGGTGTAAGGTCGTTGATACGGGCGGTTAATAAGGCCACTTGAACTTCGGGGCTACCCGTATCATTTGCGCTACGCGCGTTTTCTTTGACGATTTCCGCCGTTTGACTATGAACTACTGACATCGTATTACTCCTAACTTGCGAACACCCGAGCTTTCACCCTTTTAGTGTCGTGCGATTAAAAAAAGCTTTATAAATCAAAGCCCTCGAATTGTAGCAGAATTCAAAATAGAGGGCAATAACAGGGTTTATGGAGTCATTTGGGCATTCAATTTCACATGACGTGGGTCATAAAGCTTGTTTAAGGCCGATAAATAGGCTTTCGCCGAAGCCGCAATAATGTCAGGATCGGTACCTACGCCATTGACAATGCGCCCCCCTTTAGCCAAACGTACAGTCACCTCACCTTGTGACTGGGTGCCAGAGGTTATAGCGTTAACCGAATATAAAAGCTGTTCAGCGCCACTATTGGCCAAGGCTTCAATCGCGTTTAAGCTAGCATCAACTGGACCATTACCTTCAGCCTCAGAACTCACATCGGTATCGCCCATCCGAAAACTCACTCGAGCCATTGGTCTTTCACCGGTTTTAGAATGCTGGCTAATGCCAATAAAGTGATAAAAATCGTGCTCTTCAGCATGCGCGGCTGCCGACATAATGGCAATAATGTCTTCGTCAAAGATTTCTGCTTTCTGATCAGCCAAGGTCTTAAAGCGCACGAAGGCTTCATTAAAATCGGCCTCAGACTCTAAAGTTAAGCCCAAATCATCTAAACGTTGCTTAAATGCATTGCGACCCGATAATTTACCCAAGACAATTTTATTTGCTGACCAACCCACATCTTCGGCACGCATAATTTCATAGGTTTCGCGCGCTTTCAAAATGCCATCTTGATGAATACCAGAGGCATGTGAAAACGCGTTTGCTCCAACCACGGCTTTGTTGGGCTGAACAACAAAGCCCGTAATATGTGAAACCAATTTTGAGGCTGGCACAATTTGAGTGGCATCGATTTGCGAAACTAAATTAAAGTAATCTTTGCGAGTCCGTAACGCCATCACAATTTCTTCTAACGAGGTATTGCCTGCGCGCTCACCCAAACCATTAATGGTGCACTCCACTTGACGGGCGCCACCAATCTTTACTCCCGCTAAAGAATTCGCCACCGCCATGCCTAAGTCATTATGACAATGCACCGACCAAACTGCTTTATCCGAGTTCGGTACGCGGGTGCGCAAGGTTTTAATAAACTCGCCATATAAATCAGGAATCGCATAACCAACCGTATCGGGAACATTAATAGTCGTTGCTCCAGCATCAATAACAGCTTCAAATACGCGACATAAGAAATCCATTTCTGAGCGGTAGCCATCTTCAGCTGAAAATTCCACATCATTAGCCAAGTTTCGGGCAAACCGGACTGAGCGAATCGCTTGCTCTAAGACTTGATCTGGCGTCATCCGTAATTTCACTTCCATATGCAATGGACTAGTGGCAATAAACGTATGGATGCGCTTTGCGTTGGCAGCTTTTAAAGCATCGGCAGCACGCGTAATATCGCGATCATTAGCGCGGGCTAATGAGCAGACGATAGAATCTTTTACCACTGCAGCAACTGCCGAGATCGCTTCAAAATCTCCATCCGAGCTAGCCGCAAAACCGGCTTCAATAACATCAACCTTAAGGCGCTCCAGTTGCCGCGCGATGCGCACTTTTTCGTCTTTAGTCATCGAGGCACCAGGTGACTGCTCACCATCCCGCAAAGTGGTATCAAAAATAATTAATTTATCTGTCATGGCTACTCTCCAAAAAATCGTTACTTACTTCAAACTTCCAACATACTCCAAGCGGTTTATTCATCTAATGCAGATTACAAAACAAAAACCCCAGCAATTTGCTGGGGCCGGTATGTTTGGATTAATGAATCAATCTAGTTTCATTAACTCAAGGCCTACCCGCCCCAAGCGTTAGGCTTAGTGCTAATAGAAGCAGGGCTAAATTAGGGGTTAAATTTATCAACATAGATTAACTATACATCAAATTAGCTTACTTAGCCTTTAACAGCAAAGCGACGCCAAGCCCAAATGACATATCCAGATACTGAATAAGCAACAAACACGGCAAATAAGGTCACTGGGGGGTTTGAGGAAATTAAGACAAACCCGAGAATGAGCAAGACCATGACCCAAAATGGGACCCGGTATCTGACATCTAAAGCTTTACCGCTATAGAAGTATCCGTTAGAAACCATCGTTAAGCCAGCATAAACCGTAATAAAAAATGTCACCCAAGGAATGGCGTAATCTTTTACCGGTAACTTATTATCATCGGCCAGCCAAATAAAACCTGCCAATAAAGCAGCCGCGGCTGGACTCGGTAGGCCTTGAAAAAATTTCTTATCGACTACCCCTGTATTGATATTAAAGCGCGCTAAACGCAACGCTGCTCCTGCGCAATACGTAAATGCAGCTAACCAACCCCATTTACCTAAATCTTTTAAAACCCATTCGTAGGCTACTAAGGCAGGCGCAACGCCAAATGAAACCATATCGGATAAAGAATCATATTGCTCACCAAAGGCACTTTGGGTATTGGTCATCCGCGCTATTCGTCCATCCATACCATCTAAAACTAAGGCTGCAAAAATCGCAATTGCCGCCGTTTCAAATTGGTGATTCATGCCATTCACAATCGCAAAGAAGCCACAAAATAAGGCGGCTGTTGTAAAGGCATTGGGTAATAAATAAATTCCCTTGCTACGCAAGCGGGGCTTAATTTCAATTTCTTGTTCAACTTCAAAATCAGGGTGGTCATCGGCAGAATTCTGGGCTTCGACATCCCAGGCCTCTTCTCTGCGACCTAAAGTTCGCTGCCGATTTATACGGCTACGATCTTGCCGTAGTAAGCGCCGGCGAAATGGCATCAGGTATCCAAGCCCGGTAAGCGCGCGAGTGCAGTTTTAGTAGCGAACACAATATCGCCTACGCTAACTAATGGCTCTGCAGTGAGCGGTAAGTAAACATCGACCCGCGAACCAAAGCGAATGAAGCCATATCGTTCGCCGCGCGTAACGCGATCACCCACATGGACGTAACATAAAATGCGGCGCGCAATGAGGCCAGCGACTTGTACTAAGGTAACCGTTTGTCCATTAGCCTCAATAACTACTGCATTACGTTCATTTTGAGTAGATGCTTTGTCGAGATCAGCATTGACAAAGGAGCCTGGAAAATATTGAATGCTGCGCACGTGCCCCATGACTGCAATCCGGTTTGAGTGCACATTAAACACATTCATAAAGACGCTCATTTTTAATGCCTCGCGCTCAGCATAGGGGTCATTGCAGACTTCAACTGCCACAATGCGCCCGTCTGCTGGCGAGACGACTAAATCCCGACCTAATGGGGCAATACGCTGCGGGTCACGAAAAAACTGTAAAACAAAAAAGAAAATGATCCAGAGCGGCCAAGACCAAAATAGCCCGCCAAAATGCTGAACAACCAAAATGACAATCGCCAGTCCAATTAAGTAAGGCCAGCCTTCTTTAGCAATAATAGGATGGGGATACATCATCGAATCTGGCCTTTATACAATTAGTTTTTCGCTTTATCGACTAATTTATTTTTAGCAATCCACGGCATCATCGCGCGTAACTTAGCACCAACCTCTTCAATCTGATGCTCTTCAGTTAAGCGACGACGTGAAATTAAGGTGGGTGCGCCCGCTCTATTTTCTAAGATAAAGCTTTTTGCATACTCACCAGTTTGAATATCTTTTAAACACTGACGCATAACATTTTTTGTTTCTTCAGTCACAATGCGCGGTCCAGAGACATACTCACCATATTCAGCATTGTTTGAAATCGAGTAATTCATGTTGGCAATACCGCCCTCATAAATTAAATCAACAATGAGTTTTAATTCATGCAAACACTCAAAGTAGGCCATTTCAGGCGCATAACCGGCTTCAACCAAAGTTTCAAAACCTGCTTTAATTAACTCAACCGTTCCACCGCACAAGACTGCTTGCTCACCAAATAAATCGGTCTCAGTTTCTTCGCGGAAATTGGTTTCAATAATGCCAGCGCGTCCACCGCCATTAGCAGTAGCGTAAGAAAGTGCAACATCGCGTGCATGGCCTGATTTATCTTGATATACCGCAATCAGATGGGGTACGCCACCGCCATGGGCATAGGTATTTCGAACCGTATGGCCAGGCGCCTTAGGCGCAATCATGATCACATCTAAGTCGGCACGGGGCACCACTTGACCATAATGCACATTAAATCCATGCGCAAATGCTAAGGCGGCGCCCTGCTTGATATTGTTATGTACTTCGTTTTTATACACCGCACCAATATCTTCATCGGGCAATAACATCATCACCACATCGGCGTCCTTAACAGCCTCGGCAACTTCTTTCACCGCTAAACCAGCGTGTTCAGCCTTTTTCCATGAAGCACCATTTTTACGCAAGCCAACCGTAACATTGACACCAGAATCTTTCAAATTTAAGGCATGTGCATGACCCTGTGAACCATAACCAATGATGGTCACATTTTTCCCTTTAATTAAGGATAGATCTGCATCTTTATCGTAAAACACTCTCATGCTATTTCCTTCTTGTTGATATAAGTTATCACTATTACAAAATAAACTGCTAATTACACTTTTAGAATGCGCTCGCCCCGCCCAATGCCAGTTGCGCCAGAACGTACGGTTTCTAAAATAGAAATCCGGTCGATCGAATCAATAAACGCATCTAACTTGTAGCTATCACCAGTTAGTTCGATGGTGTAGGATTTATCGGTGACATCAATAATGCGTCCACGAAAAATATCAGCGGTACGCTTTAGCTCTTCGCGTTCCTTACCAACTGCCCGCACTTTGATCATCATTAATTCACGCTCAATATGCGGGCCTTCGGTTAAATCAAATACCTTCACAACTTCAACCAGACGATTCAAGTGTTTGGTAATTTGTTCAATAACATCATCTGAACCTTCGGTAACGATAGTCATGCGTGATAAAGAAGGGTCTTCAGTTGGCGCAACACTGAGCGTTTCAATGTTGTACCCGCGCGCCGAAAATAAGCCCACTACACGCGACAAGGCGCCGGGCTCATTCTCGAGTAAAACTGAAATAATGTGGCGCATTACAGCTCCTCGCTACCTAACAGCATTTCAGTGATGCCTTTGCCCGACTGAACCATCGGCCAGACGTTTTCTTCTGGATCAGTTTGAAAATCCATGAAGACGGTGCGATCTTTAAGCCGAATCGCCTCTTTCAGGGCAGGCTCAACATCCGCTTTCTTTTCAATCAACATGCCAACGTGACCAAAAGCTTCTGCCAACTTTACAAAGTCTGGCAAGGAATCCATATAAGAACTGGAATAACGGCGGTTGTAAGTCAGCTCTTGCCACTGCCGCACCATTCCCAAATAGCGATTATTTAAAGAAACAATTTTGACGGGCGTGTTGTATTGCTTGCATGTCGACAATTCTTGAATACACATTTGAATTGAACCTTCACCCGTAATTGTGAAGACATCTTTATCAGGAAAGGCTTTTTTAATTCCCATCGCGTAAGGCAACCCAACCCCCATCGTGCCGAGGCCACCGGAATTAATCCAGCGTCGTGGTTGATCGAATTTATAAAACTGCGCAGCCCACATCTGATGCTGGCCAACGTCAGAGCAAATAAAGGCATCGCCGCCAGTCAACTCGAATAACTTCTCAACGACATATTGCGGCTTAACAATTTGCGAGTCGCGATCGTATTTGAGGCAATCCTTCTTGCGCCACTCATTAATCTGTTGCCACCAGGCAGCTAACTTCACATCATTTTTTAATGGCCCAGCCGCGCGCAGTTGTGCGGTCATCTCTAACAACACTTCCTTGAGATCGCCAACAATAGGGACGTCAACCTTAACCCGTTTCGAAATGACCGATGGATCAATGTCAATATGAATAATTTTGCGCGGATGACTAGCAAAATGGGCTGGGTTACCAATAACGCGATCGTCAAAGCGCGCGCCAATGGCAATTAAGACATCGCTGTGCTGCATAGCCATATTTGCTTCATAGGTTCCATGCATACCCAACATACCCAAAAATTGTGGGCTAGTGCCAGGAAAGCCGCCCAAACCCATCAAGGTATTGGTGACGGGGTAACCCAATAAATCAGCGAAGGCTTTTAACTCGGGTGCGGCGTTACCCAAAATAATGCCGCCACCCGTATAGATATAAGGGCGTTCCGCTTGCTGCAGCAAGGCTACTGCTTTCCGAATTTGCCCGCTATGCCCTTTAACCACTGGGTTGTAGGACCGCATTGTTAACTCGGCAGGATAGTAGAAAGGTGCCTTAGCTGCGGATACGTCTTTCGGAATATCAACCAGTACAGGACCAGGTCGCCCTGTTTGGGCGATATGAAACGCTTTCTTCAGGGTTAAGGCCAGATCTTTTACGTCCTTGACCAAAAAATTATGCTTCACGATGGGGCGCGTAATGCCAACGGTATCCGCCTCTTGAAAAGCATCTTCACCAATCGCGTACGTTGGCACGTTGCCAGAAATGATCACCATGGGAATGGAGTCGGTATACGCTGTAGCGATACCCGTTACCGCATTGGTAACGCCGGGGCCTGAAGTAACTAGAGCAACGCCAACCTTACCGGTGGCCCGTGCATAGCCGTCGGCAGCATGCACTGCTGCCTGCTCATGGCGAACTAAAATGTGTTCGAATTTCTCTTGTTTAAAGATTTCATCGTAAATAAAAAGTACTGCACCACCTGGGTAACCCCAAACATACTCAACGCCCTCAGCATGCAAAGCATGCACGAGCATTTCGGCACCAATCATTTCAGGGCCAGTATTTTGAGAAACAGTGGGGGTATTAGCCTTCGAGGCCAAGAATTCTGCGCTGCTGGTATTCATTTCATTTCCTTTGCAATTTTCGGCAAAAAATTGTTTAGTCAGCCCTTTCCTAGACTTTTGGACTCGGTTCGGGCGGCGCTGCTGCTTAAAATTAAAGCAAAAATAAAAGCCACTTCTTGAATGGTTTTTAAATGCTGAGCCTTGGATTGTAAAGCAATACCCTAGAATGGGGGTGAAAACCCTTATTTAACCGTGAATTCGTCCTTTTATATCCAGCCCTAATGGCAAGCTCCCAAGAGTTATCTGACTTTCTCAGTGGTATTGAGAAACGGGCCTTTAAGCAGGCGGTATATGCCGTGCGCGATGACGACGCCGCCCTTGATATTGTGCAGGATGCCATGATTAAGCTAGCAGAGAAGTATGGGGATCGCCCGCACACAGAGTTGCCACTCATCTTTACGCGGATTCTACAAAACCGCATCCATGACTGGTTTCGGCGCCAAAAGGTACGCAATACTTGGGTTACCTTGTTTTCGGCCTTAGGTAAAAAACAGCTCGAAAATGAGGATTACGACCCCCTAGAGCACTTAATGGCCCCTGATGACAGCAGTTTTCATCAAGATGGTGCACAACAACTAGAAAAAATCCAATTAATCGCTATTCTTGAAGCAGAAATATCAAAATTACCAAGTCGTCAACAAGAAGCCTTCCTAATGCGTTATTGGGAGGAGTTCAGCATTACCGATACCGCCCTTGCAATGGGATGCAGTGAGGGTAGTGTAAAAACGCACTGCTCCCGCGCCACCCAAGCATTAGCAAAAGCATTAAAAGCCAAAGGAATTTCGCTGTGAATCGCCCTACTAACTCTTCGCAATCTTCTCAGCCTACTCAATCAAGTAGACCAAGCCAAAACATGGGCTCTGAATTACCTGAAGCGGCTTCGTTTAATCAAGCCGCAATCGCCCTTCTACAGCAAGGCACACAACTGCTTGACCCAAAAATTCGTAATCGTCTCTACGAAGCGCGTTTACAAGCACTACGCTCACAAAAAATCCCTGGTCGGCTTTTCTGGCAACGTAGTTTTGCATCAGGTGTTGGCGGCGATGGCGGTAACCCCACAAGCAGTAATACCAATCCGGGTTCTGCGCTGAATCTTCTAATGTGGCTAGCTGCTAGTGCAGTCGTTATTTTTAGCTTAATGGCCATTAGCGATTGGCAACAAGAATCGCGTCTACAAGACCTCGCGGCACTCGATGCGGCAATCCTCACGGATGAAGTGCCACCGAATGCCTATGCCGATAGCGGCTTTCTAGCTTTTTTAAAAGCGAATCGCCATTCAATTACGGATGTTATTCCCGATAGTCTAGAGCCTGCCACAACAAAAACTGCAGCTCCTTCGTAACTAAATACTTTGGTCTATACAGAACGATGTTGAATCCGCAGCGTGCCCGCCTAATCTTAACTATTGCCTTGGTAATAAATGCTAATGTACTTTTTAGCCTCCTGGCTAAGCCAGTATGGGCACAAGCTACAACGGGCAATGAAGTGGGGCCTGAAACGAATGTCCAACCAGTTACCCCGCCCTTAACTAAGCCAAACGGGACTCATGGCAAAACAAGCGCTACTACTAGTGATAAAAAATCAATTAGCGATTGGGCTAGCTTAAATCCTGCGCAACAAAAAATTCTTGCGCCTTTAGAAAGTGACTGGCTCTCAATGACGCTCGAAAGTCGGCAAAAATGGGCTAAGCTAGCAAACCTATATCCAAAAATAGGTGTCGTTGAACAAGAGCGCTTACAAGCCCGAATGCTCGAGTGGGCAAAGTTGTCGCAAAAAGATCGCCGCTTAGCCCGCGATAATTATTTAAGTAGCCTGCAGTTTCCTAATGATAAAAAAAATGAAGCTTGGCAAGCGTATCAACAATTGCCCAATGAAGAAAAACAAAAACTCGCAGCGCGCGAGAATAGCTTAAAAAAACCGAGTACGGCTACCTCTCCAAGCCTACAAAATTATCCTGCAAATAAGTAAGGCCTGCGATGAGTCAGGCAGAAATGAACAGCTTACCAGGGCCCAGTTTTTGGCGGCGAGTGGCCTGTAATCTTTACGAGCAATTGGTCTTGCTCGGTGTAGTTGCACTAACATTTTTACTGCCCAATTTAGCTTTAGGCATGATCTTGCAGATTTCGTTACCGAGTTGGCTCACTTTTTTTTATTTATATGGGGTGTTAGGTCTTTATTTTGTTTGGTACTGGACCCGAACTGGCCAAACCTTAGCCATGCAAACTTGGCGCATTCAACTACTATCTAACAGTAACCAAATACTTTCCCGGCGACGGGCCATCTCGCGCTACATATATGGCTCATTATGGTTATTACCCTGCATCATTTTGCAGGGCATTTTCCACTTTCAACAATGGCAAATTATTGAATTACTATTTATCGTGGCACTCCTTTTTTCACCACTCAGTATTTTTCTTGATCGACGCCCTAGCGCTAGTCGCCAAAGCTGGCCAGATCGCTTTGCGCAAACCAAGCTCGTTCAATTGCCAGGCCAAGGGCGTTAAACAATATTGAGTTTCACTACGCTGGTGTTACATTGCCTCTCTTAGGCAATTGACTGCGGTGGTTACTTGGATTTTGCGATAAAAGCGATACCCAGCTAAGGCACATGCTAGTAAGCCCAGCAATAAACCAAAAAGGAGCGGTTGAAAAAAGGCATAAAACTCTATCTCCATGACATAGCGCCCTAAAGCCCAAGCTGCAGCGGAAGCCGCTAAGCCTCCCAAGAGACCTCCTAAACTGCCAATTACAACGAGCTCGATTGCAGCAATTTGCGCCAGCAAGCCCCTGGAAGTTCCCAATGCTTTTAATAGAGCAGCATCACGAAAACGCTCTTCTTGCGTAGCCGCAATCGCTGCAAACAAGACCAAAATAGCGGCAATGATGGCAAATAAAAATAAAATACTTAGTGCGGAAGATAAACGGTCAATAACATCTTGAATTTGTTTAAGCGACAAACCCACATCAACTACGGTTATATTTGGAAATTTTTGGCTTAACTCCAAATCTAATGTTGGTTGGGTCGGCGGCTGATAAAAAGACGTAATCCACGACTGGGGCAAACTTTGTAATGTCTGTGGCGGCATGATCACAAAGAAATTCACCCGCATTGAGCTCCAATCTAATTTACGTAATGACGTAATCTTCGCAGAAACAATTTGGCCGGCTACTTCAAAACTGAGAACATCGCCTAACTGCAGGCCTAAGGTTTTAGCAATCCCGCTTTCAATTGAGATTTGCGGGGCATCAGAACTAAACCATTTGCCCGCAATGACACGATTGCCCAGAGGCAAAGTATCTGTATATGAAAGATTAAATTCGCGATCGACTAAACGCTTTGCGTTTTCATCTTTGTAGTCGCTTGGCATTACCGATTTTGCATTAACGTCAACTAAACGCCCACGGACCATTGGGTATAATGGAGCAGCGCCAATACCAGCTAATTTTAAATCTGCAGAAATGGCATTGCGTTGATCATTTTGAATGTTTATCACAAAGCGATTCGGTGAATTGGCTGGCACCGCTCCCTGCCACGCGGGCAATAAATCTTGCCGTAAAACAATAATCAAGAGCATTGCCATTAAGGCAATTGCCAAGGAACAAACCTGCATAATCGTAAAACTACTTCGCCGAGTCAGGGCTGCTAGGGCAAACCGCAAGGCGAAGGCAGAGCTGCCATGCAGAGTAAATTGCTTGCTATCACTCCATTTTTTGAGCCCTCGTAATGCGAGCCATACCAGCGCCACAAAAATGAGGATGGCACCAGCAAAACTGAGACTCACCCATGCCGCAAGCTTCCAGTCGCGTGCCGCCCAAAAAATCATTGCTAGGCAGGTCACAATACTGATGAGGGTCGACAATCGTGCGGCTATTGGTAGCGCACCTAATTCACGGCGAATTAAACGAATCGGCGAAACTGCTGTAAGTGTAAGTAAGGGATAGGCAGCAAAACCAAAGAGCAGTAATATAGCCCATAAAATGCTCCACACCACGGGCCAAAGTGATGGCGCAGGCAAACTGGCCATTAACAATCCACCCAAAAACCAGACTAAGCCCTCTTGTACCAACCAAGCTAATCCCGCCCCAACCAAACAAGCGCCGCTAACTAAGTAAAGCAGAAGGTGTAATTGACGCCAAATTAAGTCAGTTTGAGTAGCCCCAAAACATTTCAAAATGGCATAGGCATCAGCTTGTTTTAGTACATAACGGCGAGTCGCTAAGCCAATCGCTACAGCGGCTATCAAAGCGGTTAATAAAGCCATGAGCGTGAGAAAGTGCTCCGCCCGCTCCAATGTTTTACGCATCGTTGGTTGCGCTGTTTCTAAATTTTCTACTTGAATACCACGTAAGCCAGTGGTCGTAATGTGCTGGCGCAGCCAAACTTCATAAGCTTGAATAGCTTCATCACTACCGGCAAATAGAGCTCGATACGTAACCCTACTACCTAAGCCAATCAAGCCTGTTGAATTTAAATCAGCTAAGGACATCATTACCCGTGGCGCAAAATTCATAAAACCTGCGCCACGATCTAATTCGCGAACCAATACTCCACTAATAAGAAATTGCCGCTCGCCTAGCTTAAGCTGATCGCCCACTTGGGTGTTTAGGGCAATTGCTGCGGCAGCATCAATCCACACCGTTCCGGCTTTTGGGCCACCTATCAGTTCATCATTACCTTGAGCCAACTGTAAATTACCGCGTAAAGGATAAGATTCGCTTACCGCTTTTAACGAGACTAACTTTGCCTGCTTCGCTGAGTTAGCCATACTGGGAAACACAACAGTAGTCGCAATACGAATATCACGCTGCTTCGCCTCGGTTAGAAATGACTCGCTAATGGGTCGATCAGAAACGACCAATAAATCGCCAGCAATTAATTGACGCGCATCAAATTGAAAAGCCCGCTGTAAACGATCAGCTAAAAAACCCACACTGGATAAAGCCGTCACTGAAATAATAAGCGCTGCTAATAAATACACTAGCTCTATCGAGCGCAGATCACGCCGTAGGCGACCTACATCGACTAACTTAAACAAAGTGGCAAGCCTATTTGCGTAATAAATTAAAAACTCTGCAGCTGACCGCCATCAACCCGAATCACTGAACCTGTGATGTATGCCGCATTCATGCTGGCTAAAAAAGCGGCGGTGTCACCATATTCTTTAGGGTCGCCATATCGTCCAGCGGGAATCAACTTAAGGCTTGCTTCGACGACTGCATCATAGGGCATATTTTCGCGTTTAGCGCGTGCCTCATCGAGCTGCCTTAAGCGATCGGTCGCAACCCGCCCTGGCATGATGATGTTAGCTGTAATACCTTCACCGGCAACTTCATTCGCTAAGGTTTTGGACCAAGCCGATAAACCTGCCCGCAGCGTATTTGAAATCGCTAAATTACGAATCGGTGCAATTGCTCCCGAAGTGGTGCTAGTAATAATGCGGCCCCAATGGCGCTCACGCATGCCAGGTAAAACCCGATCAGTAATGCTAATTAAGGACAACACCATATCGTGAAAACTTTTTTCCCATAATTTAGGATCCTGACCAGCTGCAGGCGTTGGTGGAGGACCACCAGTATTGTTAATCAAAATATCAATCGGCCCCAATTGCTGCTCTACCAAACGCACGTTGGGATCGATGGCACCAAGTTCGGATAAGTCCCATGGAATAGGCAACGCTATACCGCCAAAAGATTGAATCATTTCAACGGTTGTGTTTAAACCTTCGGGGTTGCGACCCGTAACGGCCACTTTAACTCCCTCGCGCGCTAAGGAAACTGCCATCGCCTGCCCTAAGCCCCGACTCGAGGCTAATACTAAAGCTACCTTACCTTGTATTCCGAAATCCATGGTCTATCCTTTGCTGTCAATTAGTGCGCTCAATTAGTCGATTTGTAGTTTTTGTTTTGCCACAACCTCTTTGTATACCGTGTACTCCGCTTTAATTTCTTTAGTAAATTCATCGGGCCCATTCACATTAATGATAGAACCCGTATCTTCAATACGTTTACGAACAGCAGGCTCAGTAACGGCTTTTTGGGTTGCGGCATAAATTTTATCGGTGATATCGCGGGGTAGACCAGCTGGGCCATAAAGCCCATAGTAGGCCATCCGATTCACGGGAGCCAAACCTACCTCAGCAAAGGTTGGTACGTTAGGTAATTGCGCTAAACGTTTTGGTGCTGCAACTACAATCGGCACCAATTTACCGTCTCGAATAAATGGTAGAGCAGAAGGTAAGTTATCGAAAATAATCGGTACCTGTCCTGCCACAGTATCGGTTAATGCAGGGCCTGCGCCACGATAAGGAATATGCACGATATAGACACCAGTCAAACTTTTAAATAATTCCGTTTGTAAGTGCCCGATACCGCCTGTACCCGAACTAGCATAAGAGTACTTACCTGGATTTTTTTTCAATACCTCTAAAAAAGTCTTGAAATCTTTTGCCGGAAAACTAGGGTTGACTGCAATGATATTCGGCGTAGCAGCAATATTGGTAATCGGCGCAAAATCTTTAGTAGGATCGTAACCAATTTTAGGATTAATCGCTGGATTAGCAGCGGTAGTAGAAACCGTGGCGACCCCAATGATGTAGCCATCTTTCGGCGCACGTGCGATTTCGAGTGCGCCAACACTACCGCCTCCGCCCGCCCGGTTTTCAACAATTACTGGTTGACCCAATTGCCGTCCAAGGGGATCGGCAATACTACGCGCAATAATATCGGTGGTGCCGCCAGGCGCAAATGGCACAATTAAACGGATGGGGCGACTGGGATACGTATCAGCAAAGCTAGCTGCACAAGTAAATGCAGTAAAGACTATCGCTAGAACCAAGCGAAAACTAAAATTCATTTTACTTTCCTAAAGGGGCAGGTAATTGTAGATTTTTTTGATAAAAATCAGCTTCTAATTGTTGCAAAATTGCAGTCAGTGCTTGTTGGTAACCCTGTATTAA
>CAILUH010000028.1 GCA_903837335.1 uncultured beta proteobacterium
CATGCTGAGCTCGATTTACTCAATCAAGCGGCAGTGCATGATTTTCTGCAAACTGAAAAACCTGATTACCTATTTATTGCAGCAGCTAAAGTAGGCGGCATTCAATCGAATAATACGTATCGCGCCGATTTCATTTATCAAAACTTGATGATTGAATGCAATTTAATTCATGGGGCATACGCTGCGGGCATTAATCATTTAATGTCCTTAGGATCGAGTTGTATTTATCCGCGCGATTGTCCGCAACCGATTAAGGAAGAATATTTACTGTCGGGGCCGCTAGAGCAAACTAACGAGCCTTATGCGATAGCTAAAATTGCCGGTATTAAGTTGTGTGAAAATTACAATCGCCAATACGGTACGCATTATGTAAGTTTAATGCCGACCAATCTGTATGGACCTGGCGATACTTACGATTTAAATAATTCCCATGTCTTGCCAGCTTTAATTCGCAAAGCCCATGAAGCCAAATTACGTAATGAAAAAGCTTTAGTCGTGTGGGGCTCGGGACGACCCCGCCGTGAGTTTATGCACGTCGATGATTTAGCGAGAGCCTGTGTGATGTTAATGGAGCAGGGTTATAACGGCCCCTTCCTCAATATTGGTACTGGGCAAGACTTAACGATTCGCGAATTAGCCGAAGAAGTTATTAACGTCATTGGTTTTCAAGGTGATTTACAGCTCGATAGCAGTAAGCCCGATGGCACGCCACAAAAACTTCTCGACGTCAGCAAAGCCCACGCCTTAGGATGGAAAGCGCAAATTGAACTGCGCCCGGGAATTGCGAATGCCTATAGCTGGTTTTTAGAACATATTGCCCCTGGACTGAAGTGAGTAAAATTCAGTCATGAAGCTTGAATTTTCAACGGTAATTCTTTGTGGCGGCGCGGGCTCGCGTTTATGGCCAGTCTCTCGTGAAAACCGCCCCAAAGTATTTATGCCTGTGGCTAGTCAAAAATCACTCCTCAGCGAAACGGCGCAACGCATTGCCTCAGCCAATCCTTGGCTTTGTGTGCTCACCTCTGAAAGTCTCGGCTTTCAAGTATTAGCCGATCTAAAAGAGGCTGGGCAAGCAGCTGAACTCACCTTGATCGAGCCCCTCAGACGTAATACTGCGCCTGCTGTTCTATTTGCCGCCCTCGCAGCAAAAGCCGCTGGTCGCGGTGCAATTCCCATGTTAATTTTGCCGGCTGACCATGTCATTCACGATAAGGTGGGTTTTGAAATGGCGGTTAGCAAGGCGGTTGATTTTGCTAATGCAGGTCATTTAGTTACTTTTGGCATTCCGCCGACCCATGCAGAAACGGGATATGGCTACCTTAAACTGGGTGCGCCCGCCCGTACCCCAAGTAATGCAGAGGCTCGTGTTGTCGACCAATTTGTTGAAAAACCAGCAGCCTCACTGGCTGAACAATATGTTGCAGCTGGGAACTTTCACTGGAACTCAGGCATGTTTTGCTTTACGCCCGAGACCTTCTTAAGTGTGGCTGAACAAATTGCGCCAGCGCTCAGCAAACAAGTACTAGCCTGCTGGCAAGCCACTACTAAAAATGCTACTGACAGTAGTGGCAACGCTATTACCGAAAAAACCCTCCTACTTGATGAAAAAACCATGGCAGCAATTGAGGATATCTCTCTCGATTACGCCATCATGGAAAAAGCGCCAAACGTTGTTTCAGTGAACGCAAGTTTTGATTGGGATGATGTTGGTTCTTGGGACGCCCTTGCCAAACATTTTCCGGAAGATGAGCAAGGTAATGCAAGCGAAGGCAAGGCGATTTTTATTGACTCCAACAATACTTTTGTATTTGGACGTGAGCGGCTGATTGCAGCTGTAGGCTTAGATAATCTGATTATTGTGGATACCCCTGATGCCCTATTAGTTACCGCAAAAGGCCATTCGCAATCAGTGAAAAAAGTCGTTGAAACACTCAATCAAGCCAAAGATGAGCGTGGCACTTATCACAGCACGGTGCATCGTCCGTGGGGAACCTACACGATCATTGAAGAGGGCCCAGATTACAAAATTAAGCGGATCGTGGTTCACCCTGGGGCGCGCTTATCGCTGCAAATGCACCATCATCGTAACGAGCATTGGGTCGTGATCTCTGGAAATGCAGAAGTTGTGAATGGGGATAAAACCTTGCTCCTCAAAACCAATCAATCGACTTATATTCCCAAAGAAACGCAGCACCGCTTAAGCAATCTTGGTACTACTCCGCTAGTGATTATTGAAGCCCAAGTGGGTGACTACCTTGGCGAAGATGACATCGTGCGCTTTGAAGACCAATATGGTCGGGCTTAATTTGCCCTTGCTTTGTGCTGAAAGTTTTTCTTAAAAATAGCGCTCTAATCATTGCAGTACTATTAATCGCTCTAGTGAGTATTGATGGTTTGAGTTATGCATTTATATCTGCCAATGGCCTCAGTTTTTTTCCGCAATACAAAAAAAATCGGTTTCAAGAGCAGCTTAATGAAGCCGTACATTATTTCCC
>CAILUH010000029.1 GCA_903837335.1 uncultured beta proteobacterium
GCTCACCACGAATTGTTCAAATAATTATGGGCCTTATCATTTTCCCGAGAAACTGATTCCGCTAGTGATATTGAATGCCTTAAATGAAAAGCCGTTACCAATTTATGGAGACGGTATGCAAGTGCGCGATTGGCTTTATGTAGGCGATCATTGTGCAGCCATTCGACGTGTACTTGAAAAAGGTGCTTTGGGGGAAACCTATAACGTGGGTGGCTGGAATGAAAAAGCCAATTTAGAGGTAGTTAAAACTATTTGCGCGATTTTAGACGAGCTTAGACCTCGACCAAACGGTGGATCCTATGCCGAGCAAATTCGTTTTGTTACCGATCGTCCTGGGCATGATCGGCGCTATGCAATCGATGCGAGCAAGCTAGAGCGAGAACTAGGCTGGAAACCTGCTGAAACGTTTGCTACGGGTATTCGTAAAACTGTTGAGTGGTATCTAGCTAATCCGGAATGGGTTACCGGAGTGCAAAGCGGCTCTTACCGCGACTGGATTAATCAGCATTATGTCGCTTAGTCATTCATTTGCTAATTTATCTAGTCAGATACTGATTTTTGGAAAAAATGGTCAGCTAGGGCGAGCGTTTCAAAATGCCCTTCGTAATCATACAAATCAACATATTCAGTTTATTGGTCGTGGTGTTGACAGCAATGGGGAACCTAATACGTGTGATTTAGAAAACTCCTTAGCACTTGAGCAACTATTAAAAAAACAGCAACCCAATCTTATTGTTAACGCAGCAGCCTATACCGCAGTCGATCAAGCTGAAACCGACAAAGAACGCGCTTTTGCGATTAATGCAACTGCAGTGCAAATCATGGCAGAGTATGCCGCTAAAACGAATGCAACTTTATTGCATTACTCAACGGATTATGTTTTTGATGGTAAAAAAGAAGCCGCTTATTTAGAGACTGATCAGCCAGCACCACTCGGGATTTATGGGGCAAGCAAAGCTGCAGGAGAGGCTGCAATCATTGCATTAGCTCCCCACTATGCAATTTTTAGAACCAGTTGGGTCTATGGCGATGGCGCCAATTTTATTCGGACGATTTTACGTTTGGCTAAAGAACGTGAGGAACTGGCGATTGTGAGCGATCAATTTGGGGCGCCTACTAGCGCGGCATGGTTAGCACAAATAAGCTTGGACTTTATCGCTCAGCCATTTAAATCAGGTATTTATCACGCTGTGCCTGATGGCGACACCACCTGGTATGAATTGGCTTGTTTGGTAGTGCAAACCGCGCTTGACGCAGGCGCTAGCTTAAAATTGCAGGTAGCGAATATCCGACCTATTCCCAGCAAAGACTACCCAACTCCTGCCCCGCGACCAAACAACTCTAAAATGGCTAATACGAAGCTAAAAGGGGTCTTTGCCGATCGATTAGCCGCGAGCGCTAAAGATAGCGTTCCAGACTTCCCGCATTGGCAACTAGCCGTGATTGATTATGTTCAGCAGTTAGTAAAGCAGGTTAAATAAGAGATGATTAAGTCAAATGAATAAGCGCAAGGGGATTATTTTAGCGGGGGGCTCGGGTACGCGTTTATACCCTGTGACGCAGGCGGTATCTAAACAGTTGATGCCCATCTATGACAAGCCGATGGTCTATTACCCTTTAAGTACCCTAATGTTAGCGGGCATTCGGGAGGTTTTATTAATTTCTACTCCGCACGATACTCCCCGTTTTCAAGAATTATTAGGCGATGGTTCGCAATGGGGATTACAAATTCAGTATGTAGTGCAACCTTCGCCCGACGGCTTAGCGCAAGCATTTATTTTAGGTAAATCATTTATAGGCCAAAATCCTAGCGCATTGGTATTGGGCGACAATATTTTTTATGGTCATGAATTGGTCAATCAATTGCAACGTGCCGATAGTCAAACTACTGGGGCCACAGTCTTTGCCTATCATGTACAAGATCCAGAACGGTATGGGGTAGTTGAATTTGATGCGCAGTTAAAGGCCATTTCAATTGCGGAAAAACCGCTCAAGCCACGTAGTAATTATGCGGTCACAGGCCTGTATTTTTATGACTCGCAAGTCTGTGAGATTGCGGCAGGAATTAAACCCAGTGCACGCGGTGAATTAGAAATTACCGATGTGAATCGACATTATTTACAGGCGGGTCAACTCAGTGTTGAAATCATGGGCCGCGGTTTTGCCTGGTTAGATACGGGAACCCACGATTCCTTATTAGATGCCGCCGGGTTTATTGCCACCTTACAAAAACGCCAAGGGTTAATGGTGGCCTGTCCCGAAGAGATTGCTTATCGGCAGGGTTGGATTACAGCGGCAATGGTTGAAAAAATCGCCAATCAAATGATGAAAAGTGGCTACGGTCAATATCTGCAACGTATTTTGCAAGAAAAGATTTAGGATGAGTAGCGCATGAGTAATTTATTGGTCACTCCTACCCGCATTCCTGATGTGTTGATTTTAGAACCTAAAGTTTTTGGTGATGAGCGTGGGTGGTTTTATGAATCGTTCAATGCAGCCCAGTTTCTTGCGGCAACGGGCATTCAGGCCGAGTTTGTCCAAGACAATCAATCCTTTTCTAAAAAAGGCACTTTGCGCGGCTTACATTATCAAATAGAAAAACCCCAAGGTAAATTAGTGCGCGTGACTACGGGGGCGGTATTTGATGTGGCAGTCGATCTTCGTCAATCTTCCAAATATTATGGCCAATGGGTTGGGGCAGAGTTAAGCGCACAGAATCATCGCCAAATGTGGATACCAGCGGGATTTGCCCATGGGTTTTTTGTGCTCTCGGATTCTGCTGAATTTCTGTATAAGACAACTGATTACTATTACCCTCAAGGCGAGCGTTGTTTAGTGTGGAATGATCCAACGGTAGGCGTTGTTTGGCCTATTACAGAGGGATTGGAGCCCACTATGAATGCCAAAGACCTAAACGGCTTAGACTGGAATCAAGCACCAAAATTCTAGTCTTTGAAAAAAAGCAAGATAATTGGTGGTATGAGTTCAGCACATATCCGCATTTTGATTGTGAAGTTATCTTCTTTAGGAGATGTTTTACATAACCTACCCCTCGTTTGGGATTTACGTGAACACCTTCCTGAGGCACAAATTGATTGGGTAGTGGAAGAGGCCTATCTAGATTTATTAGAGCCCTTACGCTCACGGAATGGCTTGCGGGGTATAGATCGGATTATTCCTATTGCTTTGCGGCGCTGGCGGAAAAATCTCTTAAGCTTAAAAAGCTGGCAAGAATTTTTTACTTTTCGCCACAGCTTGCAAGCGCAGACCTATGATGTCGTGATTGAAACCCAGGGACTTTTAAAGTCGGCTTTAGTTTGTGCCATGACTAAAAAAACCCCGCATACGGTAATAGCGGGCTTAGCAAATGCTACTGAATACTCAGGCTATGAGCCAATTGCACGGCGTTTTTATAATCAAGCTGTGCAAGTGCCCCGCCAATGTCATGCGGTGGATCGCTCACGCTGGGTTATGAGCACTGTTTTTGATTGGCCCTTACTGAATCGACAGCAACAACCCCCTTATTTTTACCCTCAAGCATGGGTCGAAGGCTTAATCGCTGCCACGCAAAATAGTATTAGCCAAAATTATGTGGTTTTTTTTCATGCTACCGCACGTGAGGCGAAACGCTGGTCAAATAAAAACTGGATTACCTTAGGTCAAGCACTTGCTAAACACGGATTGCAGATCATTCTGCCGTGGGGCAATGCCGCAGAAAAAGTTAGCAGTGAACTGATTGCCAAGGAAATAGATGGTGCTGTAGTGCCAACCGCTTTCTCTATCAAAGAAGCTTTTGCTGTTATTGCGGGAGCCCAATTAACGATTGGCGTAGATACTGGCTTAACCCATTTGGCAGCGGTTTTAGGCAGACCGACGATTGAAATTTATTGTGATTCACCGAAATGGAAAACGGAGGGCTACTGGTCTGAAGCGATTTGTAATTTGGGTGATCTGAAAAACCCACCAGCGGTGAAAACGGTGCTCGCGGTCGCTGAACGTCTATTGAAAGCAAGCCAAAGCGCTCTAGCGGAGCAGCCCATTGATGCTCGTTAAGTCAGAATCCGTTAAGGTACCCGCATACGACTTTAATTTCAGTGCATTCATGATAGTGTTGTAGCGCGCCTGATTTAAAGAAAGTCGTGCGTTAATCAGGGCGTCGAAGGCCAAGAGCACATCAATACTAATCAACGTGCCAACCTCAAAGCCAAGCTGACTTGATTCAGCCGCAGAAGTAGTGGAACGTTCAGCAGCTTCATAGGCCTTAACACTTGCTAGGCCACCATAAAAGCCCGTGAATGCTTGGCGGGTATTTTGCGCCGCCGTGCGCCGTAAATTATCGTAGTCTGCTTTCGCTTTATCGACGAGTGCGGCATTTTGACGAATTAGCGAAGAGTTGTAGCCACCCGAGAAAATCGGAATCGTTAAATTGAGCGCGACAGTGTTGTTGTAGATATTTTGTGAGGCAGCAATATTACTGAAGGTCACACCATTATTACTATTGTAGGCCGCCGAACCAACAAAATTGAGGGTTGGGTAGTTGGTCGCCAACGCGGCGCGATAGTTACTAGAGGCAATATCCACATTGAGTAAGGCGCCCAACACACCAAAATTGGCTGTCTCAGCCTGATGAATCCAATCGTTTAAGGTTTGCCCAGGCGGTAATTGCGGGTTGATATTTTCTGATGGCGCGGGCAGCGCCTCTTTTACTTTAGCCCGTGGGTCGCGGACTACGCCGTCAATTTTGGCCTCTTTAGCGAGCGGCTTGAGTGCCGGCACAGGGCGTCCAACCAACTGCTCTAAGATACCGCGCTTCACCACCAAGTCTGCTTGCGCAGCAATTTCTTGTGCGATTGCTAAGTCATAGCCTGATTGCGCAATATTGACATCCACAATCGTTGCTAGTCCAGCGTCAAAGCGCGCATTAGCAGCATTGAGTTGCTGCTTAATCAAACCAATTTTCGATTTATATAACTCCACATTATCTTGGCTATAGAGCACATCAAAATAGGCCTGCGATACGCGCAACACCAAATCTTGTTGCGCTTGGTAAAAGCCCATATCTGCAACTTTGGTATTTAAATCACCCTGCCTAAATACTTCAAAGGCGCTAGCGTTAAATAAAGGTTGGGTTAAGGTGACAGCATAATTTCGCTGTCCATAAACACGACTATTGCCAGTAAAGGTTTGCAACGCTGAATTTTGGGCAGCATGTTGATAATAGCGGGTCACCCCTGGGCTTGCCACAATTTGTGGCATGAGTACGGAGAGCCCTTGCCAAAATAATTCTTGTTTTGACTCATATAAAAAGCGAGCACTATTTAAAACGGGATCACTAAAAGCCGCCTCTTGGTAAAGACCCATCAAATCAATCGCTTGCCCCGGGGCAATATTAAATGGGTTGGAACTCATTAAATTAGAGGCGCTAGGCGGGGTTGGCACGCCTAAACTTTGTTTCACCACCATGTCGGGGGGAATTTGTAAGCCCGTTAAATCTGCCGCTGTTAGGGGCTTAGGAATCGCTGAGCGGGGTTTTGCAGTGGTTTCGGGTTGGCTCTCAATGGTGACATTGGGGGTGGCTGACTGCCCTCCGGTTTGCGCAAGGGTTGGCGTAATTACCAACAAGCCCATTAGACCTACCATGACAGTAGAGTGACAACACCTCAGCGGTAATCTCAGACGCAAATTCAAGGGGCAGGTAAACCAACTCATTTCAATCCATGGCTTCTCAATATGACCTGAAGTTTAAGGCCAAATGCCAAAAAGGGCCTTGAATCGCCAATTCTGCAGGAAGTTACGGGATAAGGCTTTAATATGCGGGCTATGGATCTCATTTTCTTAATTAAAGCAGTCATTTTGGGGGTTGTTGAGGGGCTAACCGAATTTTTGCCCATTTCTAGCACTGGCCACCTTATTTTAGTGGGCGATTTACTGGATTTTAATGATGGCCATGGCAAGGCTTTTGAAATCATCATTCAATTTGGCGCAATTTTGGCAGTTTGTTGGGAGTATCGGCAGAAATTAGGGCAAGTTGTCATGTCCTTAGGAAGTCGAGCAAGCTCAAGACGTTTTATCCTTAATTTAGTCATTGCCACGATTCCTGCGGCGGTTCTCGGAATTCTTTTTGGAAAATATATCAAAAGTTATTTATTCGCGCCAATTCCTGTTGCATTGGCTTTTATTGGTGGCGCGCTCGTTATATTTTGGGCAGAAAAACGGCAAGTGCAATATGGCAAGCAGCAGAAATTAAATCGCCCCATTCATTCGGTCAACGATCTATCCGCCTTTGATGCCTTGAAGGTAGGCATGGTGCAATGTGCTGCCTTAATTCCCGGTACTTCACGTTCTGGCGCGACCATCATCGGCGGCATGCTCTTAGGTTTGCCACGAACGGTGGCTACCGAATTTTCTTTTTTCTTGGCCATACCCGTCATTGGTGGTGCTACTATTTATGAATTACTCAAGCTCTCTAAAGCACCCGCTATGGCTCTATTGGTGAGCCCAGCCGACTTTACTTTGGCTTTAATTTTGGGATTTGTAGCCGCCTTTATTGCTGCATTTATTTGTGTGCGGTGGCTAATTCGCTATGTTGCAAGCCACACTTTTATTCCCTTTGCTTGGTATCGGATTATTTTTGGCGCCTTTATTTTAATTACCAGTTATACCGGCTTCATTGCCTGGACCCAGTAGAAAGAATCGAGAGCACAAAATGGAATTGTCAGTTAGCAACGTTACCGCAAATATTCAACTTGCTTTGGCGCCAGTTTTTTTGCTCACGGCAATTGCCACTTTATTGTCAGCAATTACGGCACGCTTAGCGCGCAATGTCGATCGGATGCGCTTTGTGCAAAATGAAATTTATGGCGGCTCGAGCATTTCAGTAGACTTACGCAACCATTATTTGGCTGAGCTCAAAGAGTTTAAGATGCGCGGGCGCTTGTGTACCGCGGGTATCTTTTTTGATGTGTTGAGTGGATTTTTTATTTCTTGCACAATATTAGAGCTCTTTTTTGTGCAGTCAGGTGCGGCGGAATCGGTCCGTTCAGGCTTTGCGGTTGGTACATTCGTGCTGGGTATTATGGCTTTTATGGCAGCAATGGTCATGATTCTCATTGAGGTCATCGTGGCCTATCGCTCGGCTAGCTGGGATGTGCCGCAAGATAGGGCTTAGCTCGAGGAGCTAAAATACCCTTATTTACTAAATATTAATCAGAATAAAGTTAGGCTAACCATGGCAAGCAATACGAGCAGTCAGTTGGGCAAGAAAAAAATCCTTATTACAGGCGGCGCTGGTTTTTTAGGCTCACACCTTACTGAACGTTTATTGGAGCGTGGTAATGAAGTATTGGTAGCCGATAATTTTTTTACTGGAAGTAAGCAAAACTTAGCACATTTATTGGGTAACCCCCATTTAGAGGTGATGCGCCATGACGTTACTTTTCCGCTGTATGTAGAAGTGAATCAAATTTATAATTTAGCGTGTCCCGCTTCTCCAGTGCACTATCAACATGATCCTGTACAAACGACTAAAACTAGTGTGCATGGTGCTATCAATATGCTCGGTTTAGCTAAGCGTACCCGCGCGCGTATTTTGCAAGCTTCTACTAGCGAGGTATATGGCGATCCTGAAGTGCACCCGCAACCTGAATCGTATTGGGGTAAGGTTAACCCGATTGGAATTCGCAGTTGCTATGACGAAGGCAAGCGTTGCGCTGAAACCTTATTTTTTGATTACTATCGTCAGCATGCGTTAGAAATTAAAGTGGTGCGTATTTTTAATACCTATGGCCCGAGGATGCATCCCAATGATGGGCGCGTAGTGAGTAATTTTATTGTGCAGGCCTTGCAGGGTAAAGATATTACTATTTATGGGAATGGTCAGCAGACTCGTAGCTTTTGCTATGTTGATGATTTAATCGAAGTAATGATGCGCATGATGGATTCCCCAGCAGAATTTATTGGACCGGTCAATATTGGCAATCCAGGCGAGTTTACCATGTTGGAATTGGCCGAGGCAATTTTGAAGTTGTCC
>CAILUH010000030.1 GCA_903837335.1 uncultured beta proteobacterium
AATCGCATTGGTTACTGCCATCAGCGGTGTATGTAGTGCAGGTGTTACATTCCAGACGACGTGATAGCCAACAAAAATGGCTAAAACAAAAACAGTAATGTTTTGCACAGTAAGAAGGCTTTGGAAAGCAGCTAAATCCATAACGAATTCCTTGGAAAATTAATTAGTACGAATAACTTGGCCATCACGACACATGAGACAAGCCGCGACGATATCGTCGTCAGCCGCCGCGGGTATAACTAATTGCGCCTCAGGGGTGACGATCAGTTTCATAAAATCGAGCACGTTGCGCGCATACAGCGAAGAAGCATCAGCAGCCACCATACTGGGTAAATTGGTATAGCCAATAATTTTGACTCCATGATTGACCACAATTTGATCAGCGCGAGTTAATGGACAATTGCCCGAACCATTTTCACCCCGGCCTGCAGCTAGATCAATCACCACTGAGCCCGGCTTCATATTGGCCACGGTATCACTGTGCAACAGCACAGGCGGCTTACGCCCTGGAATTAGCGCGGTAGTGATCACAATATCAGCCTGTTGGGCGCGTTCGGCAACTTGTACTGCCTGTCGTTTCATCCACGACTCGGGCATTGGCCGCGCGTAACCGCCAACGCCTTTAGCAATTTCACGTTCTTCATCGGTTTCAAAAGGGACATCGACAAACTTGGCGCCAAGCGATTCAATTTGTTCTTTAGCTGCTGGGCGAACATCAGAAGCTTCAATGACTGCACCTAAGCGTTTAGCAGTGGCGATGGCTTGCAGACCAGCAACACCAGCACCAAGAATCAAAATACGGGCAGCTTTCACTGTGCCAGCAGCGGTCATCAGCATCGGCATAAAGCGTTGATACTCATTTGCTGCCACGAGCACGGCTTTATATCCAGCAATATTCGCTTGGGAGGACAGCACATCCATGCTTTGGGCGCGAGTAGTGCGGGGCGCCGCTTCGAGTGCGAAGGCGGTAATACCTTGCGCTGCCATAGCAGAAATACCAGCACTATCAAAGGGATCAAGCATGCCAATTAAAACCGAGCCTGACTTTAATTGCCTTAACTCATCCTCTTGGGGCGACCGCACTTTAAGCACAATTTCGGCGCCAAAGGCGTCGGCAGCGCTACCAATGGTGGCACCAACTGCTTCATAAGCAGAGTCGGGTTGGCTTGCGCCAATACCAGCACCACTTTGGATGACAACTTGATGTCCTTGAGCAGTCAATTTTTTGACGGTTTCTGGGGTAGCGGCAACCCGAGTTTCTCCAGGTCTAGTTTCCAGCGGCACTCCAATGCGCATGGCTTGTCTCCAAAAGCGAATATTTTAAAAAACTATTTTAAGTTAGATGCTAATTGCTTGCTCTCGAGCCTTTTCCTTGGCCTCTGTGGTGTCTGTAGAGAGGAATTGGGCGGGGTTTTACAATGGGCTTTTAAAACTTAAGCTAAATTTTCGCATTTTTTTGATGACGTCAGCCAATTTTTCCGTAAATGCCGCCCTTAGCCAGCCTAAAAGCCAACAAAAAGTCGTGGTGGGGATGTCGGGCGGGGTTGATTCTTCGGTGGCTGCTTGGCTTCTCAAGCAGCAGGGGTATGAGGTTGTGGG
This sequence comes from uncultured beta proteobacterium, assembly GCA_903837335.1. Lineage (GTDB taxonomy): Bacteria > Pseudomonadota > Gammaproteobacteria > Burkholderiales > Burkholderiaceae > Polynucleobacter. The sequence goes on from CAILUH010000030.1 coordinate 1,600, forward strand.
CCTCTTTATGAAAAACTGGGAAGACGATGACGATGACCAATATTGCTCCAGTCGTCAGGATTGGCTGGATGTAGTTTCGGTAGCTGACCTCATTGGTATTGATGTTGAGGCAGTCAATTTTGCCGCTGAGTATCGTGAGCGGGTATTCGCAGATTTTCTGCGTGAATATGCTGCCGGCCGTACCCCTAACCCCGATGTGCTGTGTAACGCTGAAATTAAATTTAAGGCTTTTTTAGATCATGCGATGAGTCTCGGGGCAGATTTAATTGCTACTGGACATTACGCCCGCACCCAAACTAGCAATGGGCAAGTTCAATTACTAAAAGCATTAGATGCGAGCAAAGACCAAAGTTATTTTTTGCATCGCTTAACCCAAGCGCAATTAAGCCATGTTTTATTTCCCTTAGGTGAGCTACAGAAATCGGCCGTACGGACGATCGCTGCTGAGATTGGCTTACCTAATGCAACTAAAAAAGATTCAACGGGAATTTGTTTTATTGGCGAACGCCCCTTTCGCGAGTTTTTAAATCGCTATTTACCACGCACGCCCGGTTTAATTTGCTCGACTGATGGCAAGGTCTTAGGCGAGCACATGGGCCTAGCATTTTTTACTTTGGGTCAACGCAAAGGCATTGGCATTGGCGGTAGTCAGGATGGCTCTGGAGATGCCTGGTATGTAGCCCGTAAAGAGATGGCTAGTAATACCCTATTCATTGCCCAGGGACACGACCATCCATGGTTGTTCAGTCGCGACTTGGTGGCGATGGAGGCCAGTTGGGTAGCAGGTTCTGCGCCAAGCGGGCCAAATACCTTTACGGCAAAAACCCGCTACCGCCAAGTAGACTCAGCTTGCAGTATGTTGACGCATGGGGATAAATTCGATTTGCACTTTACTGAAAATCAATGGGCAGTTACCCCCGGACAATCGGCTGTGCTTTACGCTGGTGAGGTGTGCTTAGGCGGGGGAATTATTACGGCGGCGATGTCTCAATAAACGATTGTCGTTGCGCCAATTTTGCATAAAGACGCGCGAGATTAGGGTATTGGGCTTGCCATTGCAATTGCGGAAAACGAAACTGTAAATAACCCAAGGCGCAGCCAACTGCAATATCAGCCAAACTAAATTGGTTGCCACAACACCAGTTAGCCTCACCTAAACCCTTAGACATGCTTTGCAAAGCGGTTTGAATTTTACCCATTTGACGGGCAATCCAGGCTGCACTTTGTTCGGGGGCAGGGCGCCAAGTAGCTTCTAGGCGAGCCAAAATTCCCGCATCCAAAATACCATCAGCTAACGCTTCCCAAGTTTTTACTGCTGCACGTTCACGCCCAGCTGCGGGAATTAATTTACTCACTGGACTTAAGGTATCAACATATTCAACAATGACGCGTGAATCAAACATCGCGCCACCATCCTCCAAAACTAGACAGGGCACTTTGCCAAGGGGGTTGATTTCACTAATTGTCGTTTTCGCATCCCAGACATTTTCAAGTGCATGGTCGACTTCAATTTTCTTTTCGGCAAAAACGATGCGTACTTTGCGCACATAGGGGCTAGTGAGGGATCCGATAATTTTCATAGTGTGCAAGTATACCGATGCAGAGGAAGCGCGGCCAATCGTTGGTTACTAATTATTGAGCCATTTGTGCAAACGCATTAAAATCAAGCTTTATTGACATCCTTCTAAAAAGGCCCATTGTGAGCCAGTCAAAATCATCCCTTTCTCCCGCGGCTGCAGCTGATTCAGCGCTTACCGCACTCTCACCGCTGGATGGTCGCTATGCCGGCAAGGTGGACGCTCTTCGTCCTTGGTTATCGGAAGCAGCTTTTATGCGCCAACGGGTGTTTGTTGAGATCCAGTGGCTCTTAGCGCTGACTTCCGCAGGTCTACCCGATGTACCAAGCATCAGCAAAGCAGATAGTGAATTTTTACTAGCGCTGGCCCAATACTTTGTGACTGCAGATGCAGTACGAATTAAAGAAATTGAGGCGGTAACTAACCACGATGTAAAAGCAGTTGAATATTGGCTCAAAGAAAAAGTGGCTGGACGGCCTGCATTATTGAAGACCAGTGAATTTATTCACTTTGCGTGTACTTCAGAGGATATTAACAATACTGCTCATGGTCTCATGTTGCGAGGCGCTCGTGACGAAGTGCTATTACCTCAGTTGCGTTTAATTCAGCAAAATTTAGCGGCTCTCGCAATTGCTCATGCTAAGGTGGCGATGTTATCGCGCACCCATGGCCAGCCTGCATCGCCTACCACCCTGGGAAAAGAGTTAGCCAATATTGCCCAGCGTTTAGAGCGGGCCATTCAGGTGATTGCGGCAGTGCCTTTATTTGGCAAAATGAATGGCGCAGTTGGAAATTACAACGCCCACATCGCTGCTTACCCCGAATTTGATTGGGAGCAATTGAGTCGGCAGGTGGTTGAAAAGCGCTTAGGATTAGTTTTTAACGCGTACACCACGCAAATAGAGCCGCACGATGGTATGGCAGAATTATTCGATGCAGTAGCGCGCGCGAATACGATCTTGCTCGATATGGATCGGGATTTTTGGGCCTATATATCTTTGGGTTATTTTAAGCAGCGCACCAAAGCGGGTGAAATTGGTTCGTCAACCATGCCCCATAAAGTTAACCCCATCGATTTTGAAAATTCCGAAGGTAACCTAGGAATTGCGAATGCCTTATTGCGCCACTTAGCTGAAAAGTTACCGATCTCTCGTTGGCAGCGCGACTTAACCGATTCCACCGTATTACGTAATTTAGGCCCCGCATTTGGTCATAGTGTGTTGGCTTACGATAGCGCCTTACGCGGACTGGCTAAATTAGAAGTGAATTTAGCTGCTATTGCTGCTGATTTAAATGCTTGTTGGGAGGTTTTAGCCGAGCCAGTGCAAACGGTAATGCGCCGCTATGGTATTGAAAATCCGTATGAGCAACTAAAGGAGCTCACCCGCGGCAAGGGTATTACGCAAGCCGATTTACAAAGCTTTATTCAAGGGCTAGCGATACCTGCCGAGGCTAAGACGCGCTTGCTAGCGATGACCCCCGCTTCATATCTAGGTTTAGCAGTTAGCTTATCTGAACGTTTGGGCAAGTGATAGCCAGTCAACTGCCCACGGGCGAAAAAAATTCAGCTCGAGCTCAGCGCCCATTTTTTTTATTTTTACTTTATCAGTTGGGCTGGCATTTACTCTTGCCCTTGGTCGGTTTACGTCTTTGGTGGCGCGGCAGAAAAGATCATGGTTATTGGCAACATCTAGATGAGCGGATTGGCTTTGTAGGAAAGTCATCCCAGTTTCGTCAGGCTATTTGGATTCATGCGGTATCTGTCGGCGAGACCCGTGCTGCTGAACCATTAATTCAGGCCTATTTAGCCCGTGGTGAAAAAATCTTGCTTACCTGCATGACCCCCAATGGTCGCCGCACAGGTCAAGCACTCTATGCATCAGCAATTGCATCTGGACAGCTGCAGCAGTGCTACTTGCCATACGATATTTGCTGGGCAGTGGCACATTTTTTAAAACAAGCGCAACCCAAGTTTGGTCTATTTATAGAAACCGAGGCCTGGCCTACTTATGTTTTTAGTTGCGCTGAAATGGGCCTACCCCTATTTTTAATTAATGCGCGACTGTCAGATCGAAGTGCACGACGCATCAAATATTTTGGTCGCGCCGGCGAGGAACTGTTTCAAGCATTTACTGGAATTTTGGCCCAAACCGAATTAGATGCAGAGCGCTATCGTGCACTAGGGGTGCAAAATTGCGCAGTTTTCGGTAATCTTAAATTTGATGTTCCCATTAAACCCGAATTACTCCAATTGGGCGCGAGCTGGCTGGCAAATTTACGCGCATCAGGTCGTCTTGTGGTTTGTGCGGCCAGTACCCGCATAGGTGAGGAGGAGCTAATACTTGACGCTTGGCAGCAGGTGTTAAAAACGGCACGCATTCAGCCTCCGCCATTGTTATTCATCGTGCCACGCCACCCAGAACGTTTTGATGAAGTGGCAAAGGCAATTTTAACGAGCGGCTTTCGTTTGAGCCGCCGCAGTGAGACGCTACAGCAGCCAATGACATTTGACAATATAGATGTGTTTTTAGGCGATTCGATGGGTGAAATGCCGGCGTATTACAGCGCAGCAAACTTAGTAGTGATGGGCGGTAGTTTCATGCCATTTGGCGGTCAAAACTTCATCGAAGCTTGCGCAGTAGGTTGCCCAGTTATTCTGGGGGAACATACTTTCAACTTTCAGCAGGCCACGCTAGATGCAATTAGTATTGGTGCTGCAGTACGGATTTCAACATCGCAGCTGAGCCATACCTTAGTCGAGTTATTGTCGGTTGCTGAGCAACGAACGGCAATGGCGCTTG
>CAILUH010000031.1 GCA_903837335.1 uncultured beta proteobacterium
AGATCGTTTGTATTGGGCACTAGCTTCGTTATTCTTAATTAGTTATTCTTAAAATGATAAAACTGCTGATTTAAATAGTGCACAACATCGGCCTCATCTTCGGGAAATAAATCGAGCCGTAGCTCGCTATTGCAAGTAGCGACCATGGTCTTGAGGCGGCTATAACTGGTCACTTTATGATCAGCACGGGTATAAATCATGTCGCCGTTGCCAAGGCCTGATTTTTTCGCGTGGCAGGCATAACACTTCGTTTCTTCGATAAGCTTGCCATTTTTAAGGGCGGCATTGGCAGCGTAACTAAAAGTAGGTATAGAAAAAATACCTATAAAAAAACAAATTGTTTTAAAAAAGTAAGGTTTAAAAAGAGATTTAGCGCGAAAACTGAACATGGCGCTATTTTAAAGGAAATTACAATAGACTAAATAAATAAGTGTCGTAGTTACGGCTTAATGTAAGCAAAGTGATCTTTTGCCTGAAGCTCAGCTATACGTACGACGCCCGATGGGGTAAAGTCAGCGTCAAGAATAAATTGATCTTTTTTTAAATTACGATTTTTTAAAGTAATTTCACAAACCTCGAAGCGCACACCACGTGACTTTAATGCGCCGACTAAGGGGGCATAGTCAACATTATTTTTTTTATCCTTAGCGCCATCCATCAGGATATCAACCCCGTTGGCATGCGTCACCATGATTATTTTCGTACTTGGTACAGTATCTAAGTGATTACGTATATTGCGTAAGGCTTTTAATCCCTGGACCTCGGCATCATCGACGTGATATACCACTTGCGTGGGCGTATTCGTAGTTTGTGCCAAGCTGAGCTGTGCAAAACATGCAGTGCAAGCAAAAATGAAGCTAAGCAATACTGAAGTAGTGAATTTATTATTCATTGTTTCCCTCTTTTCTTGCACCAATTACTGCGTGCAGACCATTTCCGAGTCCTAATTTAAAGCAACCATGCCAGGGTTATTCTTAACTCCTTTAACCTCAGGCTCATTTAATTTAACCGCTTTAATGATTTTGGTTTCACGCAAATGGCGCGCAATTACATCCCAAATTGGCTCGCCGCCAAGCTCTTTAGATTCTTCGCTAACGGGCGCCCATCCAGCGATGCGATACGCTTTATCTGCATCAATTAGTTTGTCATTTAAACGCATGTTGGAAATACGTCCGCCCATCTCTGCAGCTGGATCAATGGTGTACGTTAAACCACCTACCCTAACCATATCGCCGCCTTGCTGATAATAAGGATCAGGGTTAAATAAATTATCAGCGACATCCTCTAAAACATTTTTAATTGTTGCTCCCGTCATATTCGAAACTGTGGTGTAGGGATAGGTAATCGCCGTTTGATCGAGTAAATTTTCCATCGTAATCGTCTGCCCCGGTAGCAATGAAGTGCCCCAACGGAATCCTGGAGAGAACGCAATTTCTGCATTCTTTTGCGCCATGAGGCCGTTCAAAATAAGCTGATCAAAACTACCATTGAAGTTTCCACGACGATAAAGCAAAGTATCGGTTACAGCTAATTTTTCAGCTAAGTTAGCCTCAAATGGTGCGCGAATTGTTTGAATTAATTGGCTCATGTCTTTATCAGCCGGCAATAAATTCGAGAAGATGGGTAATAATTTATAGCGAAAGTCGACTGGTTTGCCGCCTTTAACATCAAAATCTAAGACACCCAAATACTTCCCATTCGATCCTGCGTTCGTAACCAACGTTACGCCAGAACTATTTTTTACCTTCACAGGAATTGGTACGCCATCGTGGGTATGTCCACCTAAAATAGCGTGTAAACCAGTAACCCGTGAAGCTAGTTTTAAATCGACATCCATGCCGTTATGCGAAAGTAGGACAACAACTTTTGCCCCCTTGCTAACCGCTTCATTAATATTTTTCTGTAAATTCTCTTCTTGTATGCCAAAGGTCCAGTTCGGTACAAAATAACGTGGGTTAGCAATTGGCGTATAGGGAAAAGCCTGGCCAATGATGGCGACAGAAACGCCATTCATTTGTCGCATGATGTAAGGACTAAAAACATCATCGCCAAAATCAACCGTCTTTATATTTTGGGCTAAGAACGAAACTTTATTACGAAAATCTTTTTCAACAATTTCTAATACTCTTTTCTCGCCTAATGTCATCTCCCAATGCGCGGTCATCACATCAACCCCTAGTGCCAAGGAAGCATCAACCATATCTTGACCCTTGGTCCACAAGGCTGTTCCCGAGCCCTGCCAACTATCGCCACCATCTAATAACAAGGCATTAGGACGAGAGGCTTTCATTTGCTGAATTAAGGTAGCAAGGTGGGCAAAGCCGCCCATCTTGCCGTAGTTTTGTGCTGCAGCACTAAAGTCTAAGTAAGTAAAAGCATGTGCATCGGGCGTACCTGGTGCAATTCCATTCGCCTTTAAAAAATAATCCCCTACTAAATGGGGCATCTGCCCTGACTGCGGCCCGATACCTAAATTCACATTGGGTTCGCGAAAATAAATTGGTAGCAGTTGCGCATGACAATCAGTAAAGTGCAATAAATGGACATTACCGAAACTAGGTAAATCATAGAATTTTTTTGCCGCCGCCTGTGCGTTAGCAAAATTAGCGCTTAGGCCCATTCCGCCAGCAGCGGCTATGGCTAGCGCCTGCAAAAACTCACGTCGATGAATTGACATAAATCCTTATTGATTAACTGGCGACTGCGGGTCTAACAACAAAGCCATTAAATCTTGTATTTGCTTTTCGTTCAGTAATTTAAAGTGCGCAAAGCGTGGCATATTGCTGCACGCATTGTAGGCCTTCGAATTATTAATGCGATTCCAGGTGTACACCATCATTTCATTTGAATAGCCACGCGATTTACCGTAATTCCATAAACTAGGGCCAATATTGCCGTAGGATATTTCTTTTTTATCAATTTCATGACAGTTATAACAACCGCCGCCAACTGGCGTGGTAGCAGTGTCCGTCCAGGTTGCACCGCGGCCACTTTGGGCAATCGCCTCGCCTTTTTTCCAATCACCCACATATTTACCATCAGAGGGCTGTTGTATTTCCGCTAGATTCCGTTTTTGAATGGCCTCGCGTTTGGCGCTTGCTGCTTTACTATTGCCATTAGCAAAAACTGGGTCAGAGCAAAAAGCTTGGGTTTCATCTTGCTGTATACGGTCTAAGCCTGCAATGCCGTCAGCCTTAAAGCCACTTTGCATCACTTTCTGAAACGCCGGGTCAGGTTTTTGTTGCGCCATAGCTGTGTTTACAAAACCTAGACTTACGCTTAAGCCTACTTTGAACAGCACTATTGAGGCCCAGCGTACTAAGGTATTTTTCTCGTTTAAATTATTCATGATTGGGTTCTATTCTTATCTTTTTAGGCCCGGGGTTTGCACAATACCCCCGTTAGCAGTTGCTGCCATATACATGGATAAAGCAATCGTGACCTCCGAACCATAAATTGGAAAGGGGAAGCGCTGCTGGCGATAACAATCATTTAAACGCTGTTGCATAGTCCAAAATTGTCCGCTCGAAACCCGGTATGCCGGCCAAGAACCCCAGCCCAGTGCCGCACCAGCTTGGGTAGTAATATTGGGTAAATCCTGCAGGCGTATACGTTTGCCATTTTCGCCGTGACAGGATGCACAGGAAAAGTCCATCGGACCCCCTTCAAAGAAAAAAGCCCGCTTACCCAAGGCAATCATTTCTTTCTCTTTGGGATGGGTGGTACTAACATTAATTTTTTTACCTTTTGAGAGCGTGACAACATAAGCCACTAATGCTTCCATCTCTTTTTTAGGGCCCACCTGAAATGGCGCATCAATGGTGGCCTGAGGATCAATGCCTTGCAATTTTTCTCTACAAGTCATTAAGCGAGATTCAAGATCTTGTACGCGATTACTGTCTTTAAAATAACGGGGTAACTGCGCTGCAGCACCAACCACCACACCAGGCCCGAGGCCTAAATCACACTGCTCTAAAGTCGCATTTTTAGGGCCCATCGGTTTTTTCCATAACTCCTCTCCTGCAGCTTCATAGAGCTCAGAAGGGTTGCCATCGGCAATCATTTCGCGATATTTAGCTATCCCATCGCTGGCCGTTTGGGCTTGGGAAGTTGGTGCTAACGCTATTAATGCAAAGGCACCAAATACGATTGCATAAATAGATTTATAACTCAGCTCGAAATGCGGTCTCATGGTTTATCACCCTTATTATTTAAAGCAATTTCAAACTTAAGCGACGGTAGCCTCATCGGTACGTTTATCGCCTTTGCTATCAATCCAGCTAACCACTAGCTTGTCACCTTTAGCGCCTTTATATTTAAAATTCAAAAATGGGTCTTTTGATACTGCAGGTCCAAATTGCGCATTAAATACATCGTTACCTTGGGCCTTGACATTCAGAGTGCTAATAAACCAAGCTGGAATCACTTTTCCAGCGGCGTCTTTTCGCTGACCTGATTCCATATCATGCTTCATTAAAATTTTTACATCAACTACGCCACCGCTTTCGGTTGCTCTTACGCGCATTGGATCAGCCATTATTGCTCCTTAATCGTTCAAGGGAAAATCCCTCTTGGTAATAATCTAGATTGGTATATTTATAAACTACCTACTAACCGCCACAACCACCCAACGTCACCTTCACTTCTTTAGAGGACATCAACCACTTGCCATCTGCCTTGACTAAGGCATAGACATTAGAGGTTTGACCCATTTTGATGCGAGTAGTAACAAATGGCTCTGTGCCAGCAGGAACAAAAAATAGTGCCGCCAAGGTGCTCGGATTTTTTTCTACCAAAATAGCCATTTGATCTGCCTTTAAGGTAGTAGAAATGCCAACAGGTACAACTGCGCCATTTTCAGCAATATCGGGAGCGTTCAAAGTGACGGCACCCGATTTTTCTGGAGCGCTTCCCAGTATCTTAAAAACATCGTCAAGGCTTTTGCCTTCAAAGGCAGCCTTATTCCAAGCCTGGGCTTGCGCTTCACTAATCAGACCCGCTGCAGCCATCATTCCAAATACGGCCGAGTACTTTAATACATCTCGTCGCTGCTTATTCATAAAAACTCCTTAAGTCAACTTAAACATCTTTTATCGATAAATCACCACGAACGCTAAGGGGACTAGTATTTACTCCCCCGTCAGCATCCAATGAACTAAAACCTGTAAATCCATACTAGAGATTTCAGGATGAGGTGGCATTGGGATAGATCCCCATACCCCCGACCCACCTAGCTTTACTTTTGTCACTAGTTTAGCCTCAGCGCCAGACTGACCGCGATATTTTGTGGCCACGTCGGTAATCGAGGGGCCTACTAACTTGCTATGATCGGCGTGACAAGCGGAACAATTGCTGTCCTTAAAAAGTAATTTTGGGCCGCTGACCTTAGCCATAGGGGGACTCACAGCAATGGGCAGGGCAACCCTTTGAGGAGGCAATTGCGCTAAAGGGGGTTGGGTGGTATTAACCCCGCGATAGGGTCCATACTCCCGATTTTGTTCGGCTAAATTGCCATGGGCATTCCGCGCGTAGTCGGGCAAGCTTGAACCAATTTGTACGAATGCCACACAATTATTCATACACGCTTTTGCCTGTATATCTGGCTTACCAGCAACGTCCCACAAACCATGATTCAAGGTCATGCCATTGCGGTTGGGCATCTTCTGTTGTACTTCAAAAATATTGACATTATTTAAAACAAAATTATCCGGTACGATTTCCGCCAAAGAAAGAATATAGGCCAGCAAAGCAAAAGTATCATCGCTAGAAAGCGAACGTGGCGCATTCCACGGCATAGCCCGATAAATATAATCCCAGAGTGAAGATAACGTTGAGACCTTCATTAAGGTCGTTCTTTGGGGCTGTTTGTTATCGTTTAAGGCGACTACTCGACCCGACTTCATGTCAGCCAGGGTCGTGCCTCCCACAATTGGGGTAAATATTTCATTCGATTCACCAAAGGTGCCATGACAGCTCGCACATTTTGTATCCCACAGCGCTTGACCTTGAGCAACAGAACCTGATCCTTTGGGCAAGCCAACAAAGTCTGGGCGCACATCAATATCCCATGCATTAACTTCTGCTGGGGTCGCAATTCTGCCAATGCCCTGATAATGCGGCAAACTCGAAGCCGCCAGCGGCGGAGGGTTTTGGGCATGGCTGGGCATACCAATGAAGACGATCAGTGCTCCTACCAATAGAAGCTGCGTCCTACGAAAGGGGCTAAAACAAAATACATTAGCCAACTTGGACATTACTCACCTCGCCATTGCTATCAACCTTCCAAGCCTGTATTGCATTATTGTGATAAATGGAGCGAGTGCCCCTGACATCGCGCAACATTTTAATTGTCGGCTGTACATAACCTGTTTCATCAATCGCCCGGGATAGCAAAATAGCCGGTGCGCCGTCCCAGGTCCAATCAAAATTAAAACGCGTTAGTGCTTTGGTCAAAATTGGTATTTCTAAGCGCGCAGTACGCCAGTTATTACCCCCATCAACTGAAATATCTACGCGTTTAATCTTGCCACGACCAGACCATGCCAAGCCCGTAATGTTATAAAAACCTTTTTCGAGTAATTGCTGACCGCCCGAAGGCGTCGTAATCACCGACTTACATTCTTGTATCGACGTATATTGACGCGCTAAACCATCAGGCATCAGATCGTTGTAATGGACCGCTTCATCTTTCGTGGCATAACGCATATCACCAACCTCGAGTCGGCGCAGCCACTTAACCCAACTGACCCCCTGCACGCCTGGCACCACTAAACGTAATGGAAAGCCATTTTCTGGGCGTAGCATTTCGCCATTCATACCCCAAGCCACAATAGTATCCTTGAGGGCGCTATCCAAATTAATCGTCCGGGTCATTCCCGAGCCATCGCCGCCTTCAGCTAAGAGGTATTTACCTTTTTTTAAATCAGCGCCACACTCGTCCAATAAAAGACTCAGCGGTACCCCAGTAAATTCACAACAGGACAACATGCCATGGGTATATTGCACCGTAGGTACGGCGACGTTACCCCATTCCAAACCAGTGTTTGCACCACACTCAATAAAATGAATGCGCGACACCGATGGTAGGCGCATTAAATCGCTCATCGTAAATACGCGGCTATTTTTTACTAGGCCATTCACCATTAAACGGTGCAAATTAGGGTCGACGTTGTACCAACCCTGATGTTGCCGTTCGAAATGTAAACCGTTGGGAGTAATAATCCCAAATAACCCTTGCAGCGGGGTAAAAGTCACTGATGCAGCTGATACGCGGGTCAGGCCTGGCGATTCACGGCGGATTAAGTTTGCCTCATAGATAGAGGGGGTGCCATAGGGCATGGTAGCGACATTTTTTCCCAGGGTGGTTTGCCAGACCTGTTTTTCCAGGATGGCTGGATCACCATCGGTTGCCCCAAAAGCTGGGGCTGATAAGCCTGCGATGCCTGTGCCAATAGCGCCACTTGCTGCAGCTACTAAGCCTTGCCGCAAGAAACCCCTACGCCGCTGATCGAGGCCGTGTTGATTAATCTCTGCAATCTCGCCCTGCCCTAGAAAACTTTCCGGAGCCTGACGAATTTGCCCGCGCACGTGATTTTCTTTCCTTGACATAAATTCAGCTTCCTACTAAATCAGCTCTGAATAATTACTTTGCCGCTTTATTGCTAAGCCCAAGCAATGAATAGGCCGGGCAGTAACGAAAAATACCAGTTGCTAAGGGCACGATGCCGATCCAACCCCACAGCCCTATGGTTCCCGTCAGGGCTAAGATAATTAAAATGGCGCCAACTGAAATGCGCAAATACCGATCTGTATTACCAACGTTGCATTGCATATAAACCCCTAGTTATTTTTTACAGTAGTGTTGATACAACAAAGCCATCACCGAAATAGCAATGGGGCTCGCTAAAGAATAGTAAATTTGCTTGCCATCACGGCGCGTCTTAACTAGTTTTTGTGTGCGCAAAATTGTTAACTGCTGCGATAAGGTGGGCTGAAAAATGCCTAGATTTTCCTCCAGCTCACTGACACATTTTTCACCCTGACTAATTTCACATAAGAGCATTAGACGATTACGATTAGAAAGCACCTTCATTAATTTGCATGCGCCATCAGCTGATTGACGCATTTTTTTTAAATCGATTTTGCTAGCAATTTGTACCATTTTTATGGGTCGATTATGAAGGTCATTAATAAAGCCTAAAGGGCTAGGGAATTAATACTTTAAATTATAAGCTAAATACAAATTAACTTCTATTTATATATAATATATTTTTATATAATGGGTATATACCCTAGTATTACTAAACTTCGATTAGCGGGACTCGGTTAAATCTAGATAAGCAAGAAAGTCTTTCAGCTAATATAGGCAGTAATACCACCATGATTGATACCCAAGCTATCTTCTTATCGCTCCAGCTGGCTTTTTGCACGCTGCTGATTATTTTGCCTTTGGGCATATGGCTAGCGCATCATTTGGTCAGCGCCGGCAAATGGAAGCCTTGGCTAGAAGCCCTCCTGGCGCTCCCTTTGGTGCTACCCCCCACGGTTTTGGGTTACTACTTATTGATTGGCTTTAGCGGTAAAACCCTATTTGGCGAGCCCCTGGTATTTTCCTTTCTCGGCATTCTCATTGCCTCTTTAATAGTGAACTTGCCCTTTGCAATTCAGCCGATTCAGCGGGCGTTTGAGGCTATTCCCACTGCCTTAAAAGAAGCTGCTGAGGTTTGTGGTTTAAGTGGCTGGCAAATTTTTTACCGCATTAATCTGCCTTTGGCGTGGCGTGGCGTGCTTAGCGCTGCGGTCCTCACCTTTGCTCATACTCTCGGAGAGTTTGGTGTCATTCTCATGATTGGCGGAGCAATACCAGGTAAAACAAAAACGGCTTCAATTGCAATTTATGATCAAGTGCAAAGTTTTGATACGCAAGGTGCAGGCATGCTATCGCTCTTGTTGTTGGGCATTTCCTTGTGCGCAATTGCTATTTCTTATGGATTTTTTGGCTCTAGTAGCCAGCCCCGAACACAAGGGATGCGCTAATGTTGAAAGTACGTATCCAGAGTCAATCTCACGGTAACCGCCACCATCCCAGCATTCCATTAGAAATTAATCTCAGTTGTACGGCTGGTGAGTTACATGCTTTGGTTGGACCATCGGGTAGCGGCAAAACAACCGCACTCAGAGCCATTGCCGGCTTACATCAACCCGAGTTAGGTCTCATTGAGTGTGCCGGCGAAATATGGTTTGAAGGATTAAACGCTCATCAAGCCCTTACCAACTTCTCACCAGCACAGCGTTCTTGTGGTTTTTTATTTCAACAATATGCCCTCTTTCCCCATTTATCGGCCTTACATAATGTGGCAATTGCCTTAGAAAATAGCGGCCTCTCTAAGTCAACCCGTATCGCACAATCGCATGCGTGGCTTGAGCGGATGGCTCTGGGTCAGTTTGCAGACCGCTTGCCAGCGCAATTATCAGGCGGGCAACAGCAACGCGTTGCCCTCGCTCGCGCCTTAGCGAGAAACCCCAAGGTATTGTTGTTAGATGAACCTTTTTCGGCGATCGATAATCCAACGCGTCAAAATCTATATCGAATTTTGGCGGAATTACGGCAAGACCTCGCTATTCCCATTATTTTAGTGACGCATGACTTACGTGAGGCAAATTTACTGGCAGACAATATTACTGTCATTGATCACGGCATTGGCCTGCAAACCGCTGCTCCAAATGAATTATTTCAGAAGCCGCGTAATTCAAGGGTCGCTGAATTGGTGGGCATTCCTAATGTATTTAATGGTGTCTTCAATGCTGGGCGCCTAGATTGGCCACCGAATGATTGGTATTTTGACGTGCTTGATAAAGGCAAAATTCCACCTGCTAGTCCGGTGGCCTGGGTCATACCCCAAGATGGATTAACGGTTCATGCGCAAGCAGCTGCCGCCTTTTTGCCAGCGCGGGTTGAATCCCTTAGCTCTATTGGGCAAATAGCAGTGGTCCGTTTTAGTGTCGGCAGCAACAAAGAGTCGCTGGTATGGGAGGCCTCATCAGCCGAAATCAAACGACTGGGAATTCATCTTGGCAGTGCTGTCTTTTTAGAATTTGATGCCAATAAAATTCATATCATGCCTTTACGAACCATTAATGATCCCCGCAGATTATTGCCTGCAGCATAAATCGCTCTGCTAATACTAGGCTTTCTTGCTGAGAGCCTGTTTAAAATCGGCAATGAGGTCATCTACATTTTCTAGTCCGACCGCCACCCGCACCAAGCCATCACTAATGCCTGCCGTTTTACGAGCCGCAGGTGAGATGCGGCCATGGGTCGTGGTTGCTGGATGTGTAATGGTCGTCCGGGTATCACCTAAATTAGCGGTGATTGAACAGATACGGGTCTGATCTATCAAACGAAAGGCCGCCTTTTTTCCGCCCTTTAAGACAAATGAAACGATTGCCCCACCAGCCTTTTGTTGGCGACGTGCTAAGGCGTATTGGGAGTGCGATTGCAGACCCGGATGAAATACTTGGGCAATTGCCGGTTGTTTTTCCAACCACTTCGCCAACGCTAGAGCATTACTACTTTGCTGTTTCATCCGCAAATCTAAGGTCTCTAACCCTTTTAGAAAAATCCAGGCATTAAACGCTGATAATGTTGGGCCTGCTGTGCGCACATAGGGAAATACTTTCCCCATGATGAACGCTTTATTGCCGACAATTGCCCCGCCCAAGACCCTGCCCTGACCATCTAAATACTTTGTTGCCGAATGAATAACGACATCCGCCCCCAACTTTAAAGGCTGTTGAAGTGCTGGGGTGCAAAAGCAGTTATCAACTACGAATAATGCCTTCACTTGTTTAGCAATTTTAGCGATCGCCGCAATATCAGCTAGCTCGGTTAAGGGATTGGAAGGTGTCTCTAAATAAAACAAACGCGTATTCGGCTGGGCAGCTGCTTTCCACGCCTTGCTGTCTCGAACATCCACATAGGTAGTTGTAATACCAAAACGCCCTAAGATGGTTGAAAATAATTGAATCGTGGCACCGAATACCGAGCGCGAACACACGACATGATCGCCAGCCTGCAAATGGGCCATGGCGACACTCAAAATTGCTGCCATTCCCGATGCAGTTGCAATACACGCCTCACCACCCTCAAGAGCAGCTAGACGATCTTGAAACATGCTCACGGTTGGATTGGTAAAACGCGAATAAATAAACCCATCTTCAGCATGTGCAAAACCATGCTCAGCCTCAGCGGCGCTATTAAAACAATAACTAGAAGTTAAAAATAGGGCTTCTGAATGCTCGTTAAATTCAGCAGAACGACGTGTACCGGCACGAACTGCAATCGTTTCTTGAGCAAGCTTAGAAAAATCAGGGGGTAAGCGCTTTGGCGGTTTACGCGTCATGGTAATCAGTCTTCGGTAGCTAAATGAAGGTGTAATTGCGAGCGCGCAAAATCACTGGGGTCTTTTTGCCGGTCGGCCTGTGCCGACTCGGAATTGCGAGCGGCTTCAAGCGCATCGAGATAAGACTCTGTAATATCACCTGTGATGTAATTGCCATCAAAGCAGGAAGCTTCAAATTCTTTTAAATTGGGATTGATATCTCGTACCGCTTGCTTCATATCCTCTACGTCTTGATAAATTAATTGATCGGCACCAATGAGGCGATTAATTTCTTCGTCCGTGCGCCCATACGCAACGAGTTCACTGCGGGTTGGCATATCAATACCATAAACATTAGGGAACCGCACAGGTGGTGCAGCAGAAGCAAAAATCACCTTCTTTGCTCCAGCTTCACGCGCCATTTGCACAATTTCATAAGATGTGGTGCCGCGCACAATTGAATCGTCCACAATCAGGACCGTTTTATCCTTGAACTCCACGCGCATGGCATTCAATTTTTGGCGAACCGATTTTTTTCTAACTTCCTGACCGGGCATGATGAAGGTACGACCAATATAGCGATTTTTAAAGAAGCCTTCGCGATAAGAAATACCTAAGCGTTTCGCAACTTGCATGGCAGCGGGTCGACTTGAATCTGGAATTGGCATGACCACATCAATTTTGCTCACATCGGTTTCAGCGCGAATTTTTTCCGCCAAATAATCACCCATCCGCATGCGCACGTTATATACCGTCACCCCGTCAATAGTCGAATCGGGACGTGCCATGTAGACATATTCAAAAATACACGGCACTAGGCTCGCTTCGGCGTACTGACGACAAGAAAAATTGCCCTCAAGATCGATATAAATTGCTTCACCTGGATTGACATCTCTGACAAAGGTAAATCCAAGGCCTTCTAAAGCGACGGATTCTGAGGCAATTAACCATTCTGGTCCATCTGCCGTATCGAGTCGGCCAATACATAAAGGACGAATGCCATAAGGATCACGAAAAGCCAATAAACCATAGCCTGCAATCATCGAAACTACAGCATAAGAACCTTTAA
>CAILUH010000032.1 GCA_903837335.1 uncultured beta proteobacterium
ACTAATTTCGTGCCATCTGGAAAAGTTGCTTCTACTTGTATATCGGGAATCATTTCCGGTATACCTTCCATTACATCGGCACGACCTAAAACTTGTTGCCCTTCAAACATCAGCTGTGCCACAGTCTTACCATCGCGGGCGCCTTCCATAATCGCAGCACTAATGAGGGCAATCGACTCCGGATAATTTAACTTTAAGCCACGTGCTTTACGACGCTCCGCTAATAAAGCAGCAGTAAAAATTAATAGCTTATCTTTCTCACGAGGGCTTAATTCCATATGCTTACTTTCCTATTTAGCGCTTACTTGATGAGGATATTTCATGATGCCCACAACCGTAAAGGTTTAGCTGCAACTCCATGAATGTGCGGTCTTAAGTTGGTCCAAGCATCTATTAATAGTGCGCGAGTCATTTCAATATTGTCCGATACCACCCGTAACAACAATATACCTTGCTGTAAATACGTTACACCCCCACGAATATGATCATTCCAAGGCAATTTTGGGGCTAAATACGCAAGTAAATGATCTCCGCAATGGGGACCAAGCGCCCACAGTTGTCCCATAATAGGCCATGAACCCATTTGTGGTAATGACTTTAAATAGGGGTCGGTAGCATCGAGGTGAGCTTGCTCAATAAAAAGTAATTTTCCATTGCGCTCAATTCGGTTTAATAAATGAACTTGTCCTTGATGCCAAGCTTCACCAGAAGCTTTTCGCCCCAACATCAGCGTGTCCCAACCAATAAATGACGCTGACTGAGATAATTTGAGCTGTAACTTAACTTGGCAATGCGCACCAGCAAAAAATAAATTTTCTTGCGGTAGCCAATCTAATTTAGCATCTTCACCCAAATTCATTTGAATGACTTGTTGAGAGGGGTTCCGAAAAGATTTGTACCATTTAGTTGCGCTTGGCGTGCTCAAAACAACATGACTTTTTGGCCCAAGATCAACCTGAATGCCTAACTCATCTCCCCCGGCAATGCCAGCAGGGGGATGGATGATGATCGAATGGCATATTTCCTGGCCTTCTGGATAGAGCGCCTTTTGTACTCGCAATGGGCCCTCATGCTCAGCACCCTTTAATACCGTGCCAATGGCAGTATGTTCATAGCGCAGACTAAGTTTGGCCAGCCAACTCGGCGTTAGCGAGCGAAGTAGCTGGGTCACTGCTTGAACGGGAGCCAAAATCATTGCTGTACCACTGCCTCACTACTGTATTGAATTAAATTATTTGAATCAATTAGGAGATCTTAGTGCATTAAACGGAAATCATCTCCTGTACCCCATTTTTGTCCATATCTTGACTGAGTCCCTGGGCAACGATTTCACCTCGCCGCATCACTAAATATTCATCGGAGAACTTTTTTGCAAAATCGTAGTACTGCTCCACTAATAAAACAGTGATGCCGCGCTCGTCCACTAATTTACGCAAATTTCGACCAATATCTTGAATAATAGAAGGTTGAATCCCCTCGGTCGGCTCATCTAAAATCAATAGCTCAGGATTAGACATCAACGCCCGCGCAATCGCTAATTGTTGCTGCTGACCACCCGATAAATCGCCGCCACGGCGTGATTTCATCTCAGCCAAAATGGGAAATAACTCATATATATAGGCCGGTATTTCAATACGCCGGCTAAATTTAGCTGCCCCAACGAGTAAATTTTCTTCGACAGTTAATCTTGGAAAAATTTCTCGTCCTTGTGGTACGTATCCAAAGCCAGCGGCCACACGGTCCCAGGGAGCCAAGCCCTGCAACTCTTGATGATTCCAAACGATACTGCCCGACTTTGCTTTGATAGCGCCAATCAAGACCTTTAATAAAGTCGATTTACCTACGCCATTGCGGCCCAATAAGGTGGTTAACCGTCCACTGGGAATTTCAAAGGAGAGGTTGCGCAAAATATGGCTGCCACCGTAATATTGATTGAGATCATGAACTTTGAGCATCAGCGAGTCCTACCTTCCTAAGTACGATTCAATCACACGTTCATCGCGCTGCACTTGTGCCAAGGTACCCTCAGCCAATACAGCGCCCTCGGCTAACACTGTGACTCTGCCAGAATCTCCTGCCAAAGCAGCCACAAATTCCATGTCATGCTCTACTACCATCATCGAACATTGGCCCCGTAATGAATTTAATAATTCAGCTAAGCGCAACGTTTCTTCATCCGTCATCCCTGCAACTGGTTCATCCAGTAGCAGTAATTTAGGTTGTTGCATTAGCAGCATGCCAATTTCAAGCCGCTGTTTTTGACCATGCGAAAGTAAACCTGCCTCACGATATACATCCGACTCTAATTGAGTCATACTGAGTACTGCCTCAATTAAAGAGCGGCCATCTGCATTTAATTTAGCATCAAGAGAACGCTTCCACGACTTGTCGCCGGCCATAGCGAGCTCAAGATTTTCCCAAACTGGATGCTGCTCGAATACGGTAGGCTTCTGAAATTTGCGCCCAACGCCAATTTGCGCTATTTGGGGCTCACTCATTTCGCGTAAATCAATGGTTGAACCCAGAAACACGGTGCCGGTAATGTCAGCCATACCGCTCCGGGTTTTACCAGTAATCACGTCCATTAAGGTCGTTTTGCCTGCCCCATTAGGGCCAATAACACAGCGTAATTCGCCGACATCAATCGATAGAGATAAATGATTTAATGCAGTAAAGCCATCAAATTGAACCGTGAGATCTTCAACATACAAAATCGCTGTATGGGAAGTATCAATCACACCGCTATCAATAAAATGCGCGCTCATTTGGACTCACCCTTCTTGTGATGCTGTGGCAGCTTATCGCGCACTTGATGACGTAGTTGGTCCCGCAGTTGGTCCCATAGGCCGATAATGCCTTTCGGCAAAAATAAGGTTGCAAAGACAAACATGAGGCCCAGGAAATATAACCAGTATTCAGCAAAGTTAGCAGTGAAATAACTTTTCGCTCCACTGACAGCAAAAGCCCCAATAATCGGTCCAAGCAAAGTGCCGCGCCCACCGACCGCAACCCAAATTACCATTTCAATGGAATTGGTTGGCGACATCTCACTCGGATTAATAATGCCTACCTGTGGAACAAATAATGCGCCGGCAATGCCACATAAAAAAGCGGAGAATGTCCATATAAATAATTTATAGCCTAGTGGGTTATATCCACAGAACATCAAACGCGATTCCGCATCACGAATCGCAGTAATCACCCGCCCCATCTTTGAAGTAACAATCGTTCGACACAAGATAAAACTTGCCACTAAAACTAAGTAGGTCATTAAAAAAAGTGTCACCCTGGTATAAGGCGAACTGACTGCAAAACCCAAAATACGTTTGAAATCAGTGAAGCCATTATTACCACCAAAGCCAGTTTCATTTCTAAAAAATAGCAGCATCGATGCATAGGTTAAGGCTTGGGTAATGATCGAGAAATAAACCCCTTTAATACGCGAGCGGAAAGCAAAGTAACCGAAGATCCAGGCCACTAAACCTGGCACCAAAACTAACATCAAAATGACCCACCAAAAATGTTCGCTACCGTGCCAAAACCAAGGTAACTCTTTCCAATCTAAGAACACCATGAAGTCCGGTAGCTGACTTTTGTAGACACCGTCAGTACCAATCTCGCGCATCAGATACATACCCATGATGTAGCCGCCTAAGGCAAAAAATAGACTATGGCCTAAACTTAAAATGCCACAATAACCCCACACTAAGTCGAGTGCAAGCGCGGCGATCGCAAAACACATAATCTTGCCAACTAGTGTTAACGCATAAGCCGACATCGCAAAGCTACTCGATTCAGGTAAGACGAGCGCGGCAAGTGGCACCCAAATTAAGACTGCCAAAGAAATTGCTAACAAAATTAAGCTAGCCCGTTTACTTAGAATGGCTTCCCGCGCAGGTACCTGCAGAACAAATTTTGACGGGGGGGCGAGTTTTTTAATATCCATAATTTACTCGACGCTGCGCCCTTTTAAGGCAAATAAACCTTGGGGTCGACGCTGAATAAAAATGATAATGAAAATCAAAATTGCAATCTTCGCTAACACTGCGCCAATAAAAGGCTCCATGAGCTTACTGGCAATACCTAAACCAAAAGCACCCCAGACCGTACCTGCTAATTGGCCAACGCCACCTAAGACCACCACCATAAATGAATCGATGATGTAGCTTTGTCCTAAGTCAGGGCCCACATTACCAATTTGCGATAAAGCTACGCCGCCTAAACCAGCAATCCCAGCCCCAAAGGCAAAGGCATACATATCGACTTTTTTTGTTTTCACGCCTAAGCAAGCTGCCATATTCCGGTTTTGCGTCACTGCTCGAACAAAAAGTCCTAAGCGAGTTTTATTTAAAACTAACCAAGTAGCAATCACCACCATAACTGCAAAGGCAAAAATAATCATCCGGTTATAGGGCACCACCAGATTCGGCAAAACTTGCAAGGCTCCCGACATCCAAGACGGATTTGCAACTTCTACATTTTGGGCGCCAAAAATAGTTCGCGTACCTTGGATCATGAGCAAACTCACTCCAAAAGTCGCTAAAAGCGTTTCCAAAGGTCGGCCATATAGAAACTGAATGACCGTTCGCTCCAATAAAACACCTAAGATGGCAGCCGCTAAAAAAGCTACTGGTATCGACATCACTAAATACCAATCCAGATAGCTCGGTAAATACTGACGGAATAAGCTCTGAACAACAAAAGTGGCGTAAGCCCCGACCATTAAAAACTCACCATGGGCCATATTGATAACACCAATCAAGCCATAAATAATGGCCAAACCAAGCGCGCACAACAACAAAATACTGCCGTAACTAAATCCAGCAATCACATTACCTAAGAATTCGCCGAGAAATTGCTTCTTCTTAATTTTTGAGAGGGCATTTTCAGCGGCAATTTTTACCTCACCATCCTGTTGCAATAAGGGCGCTAAAAGCGCAGCTACTTGAGGATCGCCTGACTCGCCAAGAATATTAATGGCTTTTAATTTATTTTTAACGTCGTCAGCTTGCAAGGCCATCATGGCCCATAGCTTTTCAACCTTGGGTTTGAGGCTCGGGTCTTTTTCGGTTTCTAACAGCCTTTCAACTAAAGGTAAATTATCTAGCTCGGGGTCTTTGCTTAAGCCTTCAACGGCTTTTGTGCGCACTTGCAAATCGGAGGAGCCTAATTGCAAGCTCATTAAGGAGTTATCTACCTTAGCGCGTAATTGATTATTTAAAACTACTCCCGTCAGTTCTTCTGGCTTGACATCAATTGCTTGATCGCTCAGCACATCGATATATTGGCTGCCCTTTTGAATCACGATGGCTTTGGGAGTTGAAAACAGAGTCTCTTCAGAAAGGCCTTTCAAGACCTTTAAACCTTCAATACTGTTGTCTTCAACTAAAGATTGAATCACCTTGACTTTACTATCGTAGTCATCAGTAAATAACGGTTTTAATTGCTCAGCAGAAAACTTCGCTAGCGCAATGCCTGAAAACAGGCAGCTTGCGATCAACGCGGTAATTAAAACTAGAAGCGTTCTGCGAAAAAACATGAGGGTCTTTTGACTTTTTTTAATAGTTATGAGTACAAAATTAGGAGCAACTCCCTCCTTCCCGAAGGAAGAAGGGGTGCCTTACCTATAGAACGTTTTAAGACAAAAATCTACTTTGTTTGCTATCTTATCTAACTTACTTAACTAACTGAGTCTGGCTTACCTTCGTTACCAGGAATGAATGGGCTCCATGGTTTTGCTGGAATCGCTGTTGGTGTTTTCCAAATGACATTGAATTGGCCGTCAGCCTTAATTTCACCAATCATGACTGGCTTCGAGAGGTGATGGTTAGCACCCATTACTTCAAGATAGCCACTTGGCGTTTGTAATTTTTGACCAATCATCGCCTTGCGAACTGCATCCACATCAGTTGTACCAGCCTTTTCTACGGCTGCTTTCCACATCGCGATACCAGTATGGGTCGCCTCCATTGGATCATCCGTTAAAGGCTTGCTTGCGCCAGGCAATTTCTTCGCAATTGAATACTCAGCCCATTGCTTTTTCCAGGCATCATTCACTGGGTTATTAATCGACATGAAGTAGTTCCATGCGGCCAATTGACCAACTAGAGGCTTGGTATCAACACCGCGCAATTCTTCTTCACCCACTGAGAAAGCAACTACAGGAACGTCTTTCGCCTTCAAGCCAGCATTACCCAATTCTTTGTAGAAAGGAACGTTGGAGTCACCATTAATTGTCGATACCACTGCAGTTTTGCCGCCTTGAGAAAATTTCTTGATATCAGCAACAATGGTTTGGTAATCAGCGAAACCAAATGGGGTGTACTTTTCTTGAATATCTTCGTCTTTCACGCCTTTTGACTTCAAGAACGCACGGAGAATTTTATTAGTCGTGCGAGGATAAACATAATCGGTACCCAACAAGACCCAACGCTTAGCGCCGCCGCCCTCTTTGCTCATTAAATATTCAACCGCAGGAATCGCTTGTTGGTTAGGAGCAGCGCCGGTGTAAAACACGTTACGTGACATCTCTTCACCCTCGTACTGTACCGGATAAAAAAGCAGACCGTTTAATTCTTCGAATACCGGTAAAACGGATTTGCGCGAAACTGATGTCCAGCAACCGAAAACCACTGCAACTTTATCTTTGGTTAGTAATTGACGGGCTTTCTCAGCAAATAAAGGCCAGTTAGAGGCGGGATCGACTACAACCGGCTCTAATTTACGACCCATAATGCCACCGCTTTTATTAATTAATTCAATTTCCATCAAAGCCATATCTTTTAATGATGTTTCAGAAATGGCCATCGTGCCTGATAGCGAATGCAAAATGCCAACCTTAATAGGCTCTTTAGACTGGGCTATTGCCAAATGACTTAGGCCAGCAAAACTCATAGCAGCAGCAATACCTGTTAATTTCAAAATCGATCTACGTTTCATGCTTCACCTCTTCAAGAGTAAAAAAAAATGGGTTTACGATTAGCAATACAAATGACTCAACATCTGTATTGAATTAAATACGCACTCTCTTTGTGCATAAATGGGAAAAACATCAAATTGGTGCTGATGCACCGATTTAGGGCATAGAAAGCTTAAGGTGGGTGCAAAAAGACTCCAAAACCGAGGCATACCTGGCAAATAAGGTCCTTTCGAGGACTAAGAACCTAAGGCTGTTACTATTAAAATTAATAAAACGAGGACAAAAACCATGTTTGCTAACTCAACACCATTTTTAATTACCTGGGGCGTTACAGCCTTATCGCTGTGGGCAGCTAGTTACGTCTTTAGCGGCCTCAAATTTAACGATACAGGTTCCTTAATTATTTCTGCCTTGGTATTGGGCTTTGCCAATGCGCTAGTAAGGCCGCTATTAATCGTGTTTACTTTGCCGCTCACCGTACTCACCATGGGTCTGTTTCTCTTGGTGATCAATGCACTGGTATTGATGCTTGTAGCAAAACTGGTCAGTGGTTTTAGTTTGGCCGGTTTTTGGACTGCATTTTTTGCCAGTATCTTTATCTCGCTACTAAACGTATTTATTAGCTCTTTGTTTACCAGCAACTAGGTAACATCGGGCCTAACTTAGTAGCATCCAAGTGCTTCAGCCTTATGGCAGGCTAGCGGCGTATTCTGCAAGCGCATCGATCTGGGCATCACTCACCCCGCGTGCAGCGCTACCCATCGTGCCGTCCATATCTACCCGTGTACCCGAACGAATGTTTCGCAATTGGGTAATGAAATAGTCTTTGGATTGACCTGCCAGACGTGACACTTGTTTTTGTCCTTGAAATTGTGGTGCATGACAAGAATTGCAATACTGTTGTTGGGCTATCTGCTTACCAATACTGATTTTGGCAACATCACCTTCCCTAGCAGGTGGTGGCGGCAAAGTCGAAAAATAAGCAGCAATATCACGAATATCATTATCCGTTAGTGGCTTGGCAAAACTCTCCATCGCACCGCCCTTACGCATGCCTTCACGAAATTGCACTAGCTGGTAAAAGATTGCCAACGGAGGTTGGGCTGCAAGATTAGGGATAGGAGGCTCGATACCCATCCCGTTCTCACCATGACACGCAAAACAAGTTTGGGCTTTTGTCTTTCCTGCTGCTGCATCCGGAGTTGCTGGTGCTGCAAAGGCTTGCCAAGACATTAAGCAGCAGAAATTAAAAAAGGCCATCATCATGATGGCCTTAGTGGTTTTAAAAATTCTCATACTGACAGCATAAACGAAATGCCTATTTCGTGGCGGATACTCGGAAGATCGCTCCAGTCTCATCATCTGATATCAATAATGAGCCATCTTTAATCACCTGTACATCAACTGGACGGCCCCAGAAGGTTTCACCTTGTAGCCAACCCGTAACAAATGGTTCTAGCTTAGTGGGTTTGCCTTTGCTGTCTAAAACTACCCGCACAACTTGATAGCCAGTCCGCTTCGTTTTATTCCAAGAGCCATGTTCAGCAATAAAAATATTATTTTTATATTGCGCTGGGAATGAACTACCAGAGTAGAAACGCATGCCTAATGCGGCAACGTGCGGGCCGAGGTTCATCATCGGCTTTTCAAACTCATCGCAAGAACGACCTTTACCTAATTCGGGGTCCAAAAAGTCGCCTTGGTGACAGAATGGATAACCATAATTTGCACCTACGCGGGTCAATTTATTTAATGTGTCATTTGGCAAATCCTCATTTACCCAATCACGCCCATTATTGGTAAACCATAACTCTTTAGTATCTGGCTGAAAGTCCATGCCAACACTATTACGCACTCCATATGCAACATAATCCAGAATATTCGTCTTTAAATTCAAGCGCACTATCGCAGCATGGGTATATGGTGGCACAACAATATTAGCCGGGGTACCAATTTGAAAATATAAATATTTTCCATCGGGGCTTAACTTCATAAATTTCCAGCCATGAGGCTCATCTTTAGGCAGTGCATCAAATACCACTACTGGAGCAGGCGGATTATCTAAATTCTGTTCAATATTGTCGTAACGAATAATGCGCGAAAGTTCGGCAACATATAAGGATCCATTCGCAAAAGCGACGCCATTAGGCCGATGTAAGCCCTTGGCAATCGTTTTAACTTCACGCGTATTACCTTTGTTAATCACCGCATAGACATTTCCAGTAAAGCGAGTGCCGACGTAGATAATCCCACTTGGAGATTCTGTCATGGAACGACCATTTGGCATGCCTGTAGCCCATACCTCAATTTTGAATCCTGGAGGTACTTTTAGTTTATCAATCGGAATATCTGCTGCGGGCATTGCGGAGATACCTGGTGGGTTGGGCACTAAAGTAGGATTCATTCCATCAGGCGTTCGGCCCTGAGCCCAAGTAGGTGGAATCGCTGCAGCCGGCAATGGCGCAGCGGCTGGGGCTGGGGCGGGGGCTTGCGCATGCAAAGCACTCACAAAACCCGCCAAGATTAAGCCGCCAAGTAGCTTACTAAAGCCCAGTGAGCGCAACGAAACTGATGATTTCTTCATATTTTTATCTCCCCCATCCATTCATATTTTTGTACTTTTAGTACCAATGCCTAGCTTAAAGTATTTTTTCAATTAAAAATGAAACGCTACTAAGGGTTTTCGCCTATTTATCGCCAACAGCAAATGGCTAGAACCCCTTACCTAGAACACTAAGCGTGCGCCAACCGATACCGCCAAGGGCATTCCCGCCTGATAACTGCTAGCGCTATTGGCAATATTAAAAGTCACATATTGGCGGTTAAATAAGTTCACGACAGAAGCAAAAATTGTCGCCTGTGGAGTAATCTCATAATTGGCTCTAAAACCCACCACCGCATAAGCCGGTACGGGAAAAGCATGGGCGGTATCCATCCACGAATTTCCAGCATACCGGACGGTTGCTGTCAGGCTGGCTTTCGGCAATGGGTAATACGTAATTCCAGCGGTACCCAAATTTTGGGGAACGCCACCCACTTGACTATTCGTAGGATCACTAGTTGCCGTCCAGGTTAGCCGGGTCAGCGTATAGGTATAGCCGCCATCAAGGCTCCAGTGCGAATTAATATCATGGTGATACTGAAATTCAAGGCCCTGGCTCAATAAATTTTGATTATTGGTGAAGTAACTAATCGAACTTGAATTACACACTCCCGCTCCGCCGTTTTTAGTTAAGGGATTCACTGCACCAGAATTACATAAATTTTTAGCCAAAGCCACATCCGTAGAATTCGCCGCCTTCAAGGTGTAATTGGCAACTGCATTAGTAATGTAATTATTAAAAGCGGTTACTTGCGCAAAACCCCCGCCCCAGCGGTAATCGCTACCAAATTCAAAACCTTTCATTGTTTCTGGAATTAAATTGGGATTAGAGAAGTACCAGCCCGTCGCCGACCCATAGGTCCTCAAAGTATTGTTTAAACTGGGCGCATGGTAAGCCTGATAAGCAGCGGCGCGAAAATCCCAATCTTTTGTTGCTGGAAATAAGAGGCCTAAAGAAGGATTGAATGGGTTCACATTCTGATTTTTAATGGTTTGCACCGTTTTATTGTTGCCATTGGGGCCGGTGTTGTAATACGTGGGGGTTTGACTATTCCACGCATCAATTCTGGCGCCTAAAGTGACCTCCAGAGGAATTGTCGTGCCCTTCGACTTCAATTGTCCCATCAAGCCATAAAAATTTTGCTGGCCCTG
>CAILUH010000033.1 GCA_903837335.1 uncultured beta proteobacterium
ACGGTATTTTCGGATGTACTCGCTGATCCACCTGAGGTGAGTGTGCAGGCAGCCGTGAAAGCTGCAGCACTAGTTCATGCTGACGGCGTTATTGGTTTTGGTGGCGGTAGTTCACTCGATACGGCTAAATTGGTTGCGCTACTTGTTAAGACCCCACAAGAATTGCCGACGATCTATGGTATTGGTCTGGCGCGTGGACCCCGTTTACCCCTCATTCAAGTGCCAACCACGGCGGGAACGGGTTCAGAAGTAACGCCAATTGCTATTTTGACCACACCAAGTCATGAGAAAAAAGGCGTGGTTTCGCCATTACTGTATCCCGATGTTGCAGTTCTGGATAGCTTACTCACATTAGGTTTGCCGCCAGCAATTACTGCCATGACGGGCGTTGACGCAATGGTTCATGCGATTGAAGCTTTCACATCACGCTCAAAGAAGAATGCTTTATCCGATGCCTTAGCAATTAAAGCCTTGCAGTTACTGTATGCCAATTTACCGGCTGCAGTTAGTGACGGTAAAGATGCACAAGTCCGCGAAAATATGCTCTTGGGTTCGCTGTTAGCAGGCATGGCTTTTGCCAATGCACCGGTGGGCGCAGTACATGCTCTTGCTTACCCATTAGGCGGTCATTATCAATTGCCCCATGGCCTGACGAATTCCTTGGTCTTATTGCCAGTGTTGAAATTCAATTTATCTACGGCCGAATCTTTATACGCTGAATTGGGTCGTGCGATTTTGCCGGAATTGAATTCTGTCAGCGATGCATTGGCCGCATCCAATTTTATTGAAGCGATTGCTACGCATGTGATTACGATGCCCTACGCACAACGCTTGCGTGAAGTGGGTGTAAAAGAACACGAATTAGAAATGCTCGCACGCGATGCGATGAATGTGCAACGTTTACTGATTAATAATCCGCGTGATGTGCAATTTGCAGATGCGTTGAGCTTATATCAAAGCGCATTTTAGTAATAGCGATTTCGATAAATATGTTTGCCATCCTAATTGCCTTACTTAGTGGAATCGCTTTAGGCGCCTGCCTCTTTTTCTTTTATATCAAGCCCAAGCATGAAAAACAGTATTTAGAACAAGAAACCCAGCTACTAAAGGTGCTAAATGCAGTGGCTATGGCGCATGATAATGAAACTGGCAATCATATTTTACGTACCCAACACTATGTGAGACTCATCGCAGAACGCTTAAAAAAATCGAATGCTTATCCTCACTTAACACCTACAGATATCCAACATATGTTCCTCGCTGCGCCTTTACATGATCTTGGTAAAATCGGTATTCCCCAAAGCATTTTAAAAAAGACAGCTTCCTTAAGTGAGGAAGAGTGGGCCGTGATGAAAACCCACCCCGCCCTGGGTGAGGAAATTCTGGCGACTACACAAGAAATCGGTACAAAAAACTCCAAAGCGCTCAAAATGGCTTTTGATATTTCCGGGGGTCATCATGAATATTGGAATGGCATGGGATATCCGCGGGGCCTAAAAGGGACGGAGATACCATTAGCAGCACGGATTATGTCTTTAGCAGATAACTATGATGCCTTGGTTAATGAGCGGGCATACAAAAATAGTTGGACTCATGAAGAGGCAGCTGCAGAAATTCTCGCGAATAAGGCGATTAAATTCGATCCTTTGGTAGTCGATGCGTTTCTTCAAGAGCAAGATCAGTTTAAAAAAATATCCGCAACTTATCAGGATCATTAATTCGGCTGATTCAGATTGATCCAGTAGCGCAGTGAGAAAAAGACACTATCGCCACCACAAGCAGCCCTTTGTTTTATTTTCAAACTCATGCTTTTCGGGTCAACAGATTCCGCTTTGAATGTTTGATTGTCTTTACTAGTTTGCTTAAAAATCTCAAAGATCACGCCACTTGTTATTGGATTTTCACAATTGGTGATAAATGAAAAATACAGGGCTGTCTCAGCTGGGCTTAATTTACTTGATCCAGCGCCATCTTGAACCCAAATTTTTAATTGCTGATCAGTATTAATATTTTTTAATAGCCTTGCATATCTTTCAGGGCCCATCCATCCTCTAAAATAGCTCGAAATATAAATGGGCCGAGCATCAATAGCATGTATTTTTAAGGCTTCATCAGCTAGATGTTTCTGTAATTGCGCTCTGCGTTCTGGTTCACGCCATTCATAGTCATCGATTTCTAATGCAATATACCATCCATTTATTTCAGTAACGGGTAAGTTTTGCAGCCAATATTTCACCAAATTAATATCCTTCTCTCTTAATTTGCGTAAATAATTACTTAGGGCAGCGCCCGTTTGTTTAATGCGCGTAAAAATATCGGGTTCAGAACTTAAGCCAATAATGACATTAAGCTTAGCCTGTCTTGCTTCTAAGATTCTATTTTTTAGCCATGCTTTTTCTTCGTTACTAGAAAAAGCATTACCATATCCGGTCCATTGAAATACCAGCGTATCAAAACCTGCTTGTTTTACAGCAGAAAAGATGACGGGCCAATTTTGCGTATTCACCTCAAAATCTCTGGTTTGGGGCTGATAGAAAATTGCGGTCACTGCTAAAGCGGAGGTTGCGTACCATAAGGCCAAGACAAAAATAAAGTACTGAAGATTCTTCATCATTACCATTTTCCTGAAAAAGTAAGCAGCGCACTATTTTTAGAGGGAAGATAGGTTGTGAAGGCATGCTGAACTTCAATACCTATAGAAATCTTGCTAGGGTATGCAACATAGTTACTATTTCCACTCCAGATATTCCAGCGGGTGCCAAGGCCGATTCGCGTATCTAACTCGGTTGCTTGACTGATATTGTTATATTGAGTGTGAACATAGGGTTCTATAGTTTGACCTTCCTCTAATTTTTGGTGATAGCTAACACGGTAATCTGCCGTGAACGATGCCAATCGATTTGTTGTGTAATAAGCGCCATCGAAATAGAGGTTTTGCGCAGGCCAACCAGGGCCTACTGGGTGCCAATCATCGCTATACGCCCCCGAGTTCAAAAAAGATGCAGTCGCACGAAGCATGACGGTTGTGATTGCGCCTTGGTAATTATCAAGCGGAATTTGTTGTTCGACAGCCAAATTAAGTACCTGATCGCTAAAAGGCTTCCAGCGTAAACCCGCAGCTAAAACGGGTTCATAAAGGGGTATAGATGTATTAATCGTGCCGCTACCAGCAAAGATTCGCGCATAAGCCGATAAGGTTTTGCCATTATCAATCGCTTGATTGCCAAGGCGATAAGCAGCTTCAGCTTGAGAAAAGCTTTGGTAATTTAAGCCTGGTTGAGGAGAATTTGCTACTGCTGATACTTGGTTACCACTAATAGCATCGACCGTAAATGACCAACGTCGACCAAGATCTTCATTCATACGCCGCATACCAAAGCGTTCTTTTTCTAAATCGTCATTAACTTCACTGGGGTTATAGCGATTAGTATCATCAACAGCTAAGCGCGCATATTTTTGCGCATCCGCATTATTACCAAGGCGCTGGTTTGTATAGGCCAGTTGCTTAATTAAGGCCTCATCATCAGGGCGAATTTGATGTGCACTTTCAAGAAACTCGCGAGATTTTTTCAAATCACCTTCTCGGTAATAGCCATAACCAAGAGAAGCCTGTACAAAACTATCACTCGGGTTCATGGCCAAGACCTGATTAAGGGTTTCTAGAGACGCTTTTTTTTCTCCAATGCGATCTTCTAGAATAGCGAGCTGACCAAGGTACATGATGTTACTTTTTAGGCTAATTGCTTTTCTAAGCGCAATAATGGCTAACGCAGGATCATTTTTACTTAGTATTAAAGTTCGTAACCAGTAGTATTGATCATCCTTGGCGCCTTTATTTTTTTCATACCTATCGAGCCATAATTTTGCCTCTGGTAAATCACCCGCAGTAATTGCGGTAATCGTCGCGCTGATTAAATCCTGATTAGTTAATTCATTAATAGGTATAGCTTCCCAAGTTTTTAAGGATTTTTCATAATCATGAGACTCAAAAGCAGAATAGCCCACCGTTCTTTTGGTATACGAGTCATCACGTTGCAAGCGAGCTTGATCAAAAGCATATTCAGCCAGCCCCGGCGCTACTGAGCGGTAACATTCACCTAAATTTAGATAGGCATCGGCAGAATATTTACTCGAAAAATCACTCATCAGCTCTCGTAACCCCGCACAATCTTTCATGCTCGCTAGAATATAGGCTTGAAGATTTCGTAATTCAATCGTTTTCAGCGGTCTGGCTAGTTGATTTTTTTCTGCTTCTGTTAGGGCATTAGGAAACTTGCTTAAGAGGAACCCCAGTCTTTCCATTAATGATTTTTGTATTTGAGGAGAGCCATTAGCAAACGGATAATTATTAAATAGTAGGAGAATTGCCTCCTTTTCACCATTAGTAGTCGCAAGCTGATAGGATAAATATTCAATTAGTTTTAAATTCCCTGAAATCGTAGTCGGTAGGGAGGCAATTAATTTTTGAGCATCCTCATGTTTGCCCTTAGCCTCAAGTATTTTTAATACATCTTGAGCTTGGGTATATTGGTTATAAGAAAATTTTGGCTTATAGGCTAAGATGACATTATGATCATCTAAAAAATTACCTTTTAATAATTCCAACCAGCCATTTTCATCATACGCATTATCAAAGTCTGGCTTTTCATTTCTTAAGTAGGCAATTAATTTTTCTGATTTATTTTCTAGCGATTGAGCATAAACCAATTTTTGATGTTCAAAACTAGACTTAGCAAAAGCTAATGCATCTTTAATTTGCGGATCATTCGGAGTATATTTATTTTGCTGCTCAAGAATCTGAATAGATTTACCATAATCTTTAACTTGGTTATAGGCATTGGCCAGATATATGGTCAACATTTTACTTTTAGAGGCCAGTTTTTTAGCATGCTTAAACTCAGCTATCGCTAATTTGAGGTCGCCATTAGCCATCGATGAAAAACCTTTATCTAAATGGGGATAAATCAGAAATGACTGATATGAACTGATGTCGTCAACTGCGTAGTCTTTCTTTTCACTGGCTATGCTGCCGTTAATAGAAATTAAATAAAACAGCAAAAAATAGTTTAAAAATAAAAATTTCATTTTTAAACTTGATCAATCGGTATTTTTTGAATAATTTTTGATTGTTTATGGCGTTTAATTAATTCCTCTATCGCAGGCTGTAATTGAGATTGAATTTCTAGGGCTTTATGCG
Organism: uncultured beta proteobacterium; assembly: GCA_903837335.1. Taxonomy (GTDB): domain Bacteria; phylum Pseudomonadota; class Gammaproteobacteria; order Burkholderiales; family Burkholderiaceae; genus Polynucleobacter. The sequence continues at coordinate 5,198 of CAILUH010000033.1, forward strand.
CGGTTTCTTGACTAATAATTTTATTTTTTACTAGAAAGTCACCCAATAAACTATCTGACTTTTCAAATTGAAGTAATAGGGCTTTTAAAGCCGTTGTAGCAATTTGACCAAGAGAAATTAAGATGTCACCTAAGAGAATTTGTTGGGACACGTAGTTATCCCAGATCTGTTTACCTTCTTCCGAGGTTAATTCACCCGCATTGATTGCAGCATTGAGAATTTCTCTGGGATCTGCAGTAGGTTTTTGCGCATAAAAGTGCCTTAAGCCAACAGTCACTTGCCCAGCAGGAGAAATAACGTAGCTTACTTTGTGATTTAACTTGCGACTTATAGCTGCTAATGAAACTGGATCGATATTCGATTCAGATGCTAATACCAGTGTTCCTCCATCTTCACGTATGGGTATAACTGCATAATGTTCGGCAATTTTTGCTGGAACTAAATTAATAATAGTTTGTGGAATTATGTAAGCATCAATCGATTCAAATGGCACACCGCTTTGGTTCGCTAGGGTTTGAGCTAGCTGAGTTGAGGTTATTAGTCCTTTGCGTATGAGCCAGTTGCCGATTTTTAAGCCATTTTCTTTATTTGCAAAGACTGCTTCTAATTGTTCTTCTGTAATCAGTGCGCGTTCAATCAATAATTTTCCAATCAGGCGTCTTTCACGATTTTCTTCACCAATAGTTGGAAAATCATGCATCGTTTTATCCCATGCAACCCTTCGCGAGTCACCTTGTTGAATAATTTGCTTGATGGCACGCCAGTTAGCCATAAAGTTGATATAGTTCGCCCAAAATAAGCGAGGAATCGACATTAGCCCCTGAAAAAATCCGTAATAACTTGAGACAAAGTAGACGCGCTGAAGTATTCTGTTGGCCATAAAAAAACCATTGAGCCAAATTAAGGCTACAAATATAGGATCTGAAGAAAAAATCGATAAGAAGTGGTAAGCATTGGGCCAATACTGCTGATAAAGGAACAGTACGATTAATTGAAATAAAATTAAGGTAGCGGTAAAGCTAACAAAGTTAGTAATAGCCCCTTTGCGATCCCGCCATAAAAAATAATTTAGTATCCAATTGCTAGTCCAGCCATGTGTCTTATAACCTTGAAAGACGATGCCGGTAATCCATCTTGATTTTTGCCGAATGGCATTTTGCAGCGTATCGGGAAAATATTCCCGTACGCAAATAACATTTGATTCCCTGAGGTCTTGGCCAATTTTTAACTTTTTACCTGTTTTTTCCTTTACAACTGGAAACCGCACGAAAATTTCTTTCATGCCTTTTGCTTTTAAGCGAAAGCCAATATCGTAATCTTCAGTGAGACTTTGCGCATCAAATGCAATGCCATCACCATCAGAGAGTAAAGCCATAATTGCGCGTCGACTAAAGCACGTACCAACGCCAGCACTAGGAACTTGCCCAGCAATTGCTTCACGTACCAAAATATCTTTACCATGAATTTCTGTAAATTCATCTAAGTAATGCATGCTTGTAAAGTTGGTCCAATGCCTTTCAAATGGGTATACAGGTATTTGGATTAAATCAAATTTGCTAACAAGGTAATTAAATAAAAGTAACTCCATGCTAGAGGTAACGTCTTCAGCATCATGCAAAATAAAACCAGCAAAACTTAGATTAGCACTTTGCTCAAATTGCAAAATTGCGTTCAGAACATTGTTGAGGCAGTCGGCCTTGCTAGTTGGGCCAGGGCGAGCACAAACGACTTTATGAACATTGGGAAAAATAGCACAAGCTTTATCTACATCCATTTGTGTATCTGGATCATTGGGATAGGTGCCCACAAAAATATGATAATTTTCATATTCAAGCGTTGTAGCGGCCAATTCAGCCATATGGCCAATTACCCCCGTTTCATGCCAAGCAGGCACCATAATTGCTAAGGGTTTTTCTGCGTGCTCGTACAGCGAGTGATATTCAGATTTTTTATTGACGCGATAGACTGCTAAGGTACGCCACAGTTGTCGTACCCAGTAGATCATGTCGATCAGGAAATCATCAAGGCTACTAATGACAATCAGAATTGATACAAGAATTGCAAGGTACTTTAGTCCGAATAAATATGCAGAAAAGTAATCAACCGCCCACATACAATTAAACTAACTTTTTTTCTAAAATACCTGCTATCCGATTACTTGCATGGCCATCCCCAAAAGGATTATTTTTGCTTTGCATTGATTGATAAAGGTAATCATCGCTCCAAAGTAGCTCTACATTATCTAAGATGGCTTGACGGCTGGTACCAATGATTTTGGCGCACCCCGCTTCAACTGCTTCTGGGCGTTCTGTTTCTTTGCGTAATACCAGCACCGGCACGCCAAAGGTTGGGGCTTCCTCTTGGATGCCGCCAGAATCGGTCAAAATAAGCCAAGAATTTGCAATCGCTTGCTGCATTTCTAAGTAATCTAGTGGGGGTATGAGGCTAACATTAGCTAGATTCCCTAGAATTTCATAAACAGGGCCTTTCACAATTGGATTGAGATGCACTGGAAATAAAACGGATAGTCCTGCATGGCGTTGGGCGAATTCTGCAATTGCTAAGCAAGCCTCTTCAATCTCATCACCCCAGTTTTCACGCCGATGCATGGTTACCAAAATTTGTTTTTGATCCAGAATTTCGGCACGAATGTGGTAATTTTCGATCACCCACTTTTGCGCATCTACTACCGTATTACCGGTAACGTGAATTAAGTGCGCGGGTATCGCTTCCGCTAGCAGGGCATTTTTTGCCCCTTCCGTTGGAGGAAAATTAAAGTGCGTGATGCGCGATAGCATTTGCCTAAGCCCCTCTTCAGGAAATGGGCGATTTAAGTCATACGTGCGCAGCCCAGCCTCTACATGGGCTATCGGAATGCGATGATAAAAAGCAGTGAGAGCGCCTAGAAATGCACTCTCGGTATCACCTTGAACGATAACTAGCGACCACTGCTGACTATCCAGCACAGTTTCAAGTTGCGCCCGACAGCCGAGACTAAATTCTGCAAGTGTTGTGCCAGTTCGTGTCAGGGTAATATCTGGAACTATATTGAAGCAGGCCAGAATGGAGGTCGACATTTCCTCATGTTGGCCGGTATGGAGCCAACTTACTTTTGCCCAATTTTCATTTTTTAACTGATGGTAGACAGGCGCTAATTTAATGATTTCTGGTCGCGTTCCGCAGATGATCAGGATCTTTTTCATGGAGAAATTATTTTGGCTAAAAAAGGACGTTTAGGAAGAGGGCGACTGATCAGCTGGATTAAAGAGATGAACTCGGTTGCGGCCATGAGTTTTGGCAAAATACATCGCTGCGTCACTATGTTCAATTAATTGAGAAGGAGTTTCACCGTGATCTGGATAAACAGCAATTCCAATCGATGCACTTAGTTTTATTACTGTATTACTGGTCTTAATGTCGTCTTTAATAACTTGTAAAATTTTTTGACCTAATTCCAGGGCATCTTGAGTGTTATTAATGTTAGGCAGTAATAAAATAAATTCATCCCCGCCAATGCGGGCTAAGGTGTCAGACGAGCGAATGCAGGATAAAACCCGTTGAGCGAGGCCCTTGATGGCGAGGTCACCAATAGCATGACCATTTTCATCATTGATTTTTTTTAACTTATCTAAATCAATAAAAAGAACGGCTAGTTTCCTTTGGCTTCTCTTGGCTAGATGAAGCGCATTAGCTAAGCGGTCTCTGAATAATGAGCGATTAGGTAATTTGGTTAAGAAATCATGGGTAGCAGCATACTCATTTAGCATTGTTCTCTTAAATGACTTTAAAAGTAACGTTAAGAGCGCATATAAAATAATTAAACCTAAGCAAGTTCCAATAAATAAATGCAATACTTTATTGGTCCAGCCTGTTAAATAATCAATTTTTATTACTTCAGCAACTAAAATTAGCGGGTAATTGAGTATTGCATTAGCCCATATCAGTCGTTCAATGGGCTTATTATTTTCTATAAAATCGGCAACATTAGAAAAATAAGCTTGCTTATTTATTTTTACGTATTCGAGTGCCTCAGGAATTACACCAGTGGTATTTTTTTGTCCTAAAAGCCCATCTTTTTTTGGCGCCTCCACCAAGAGCGTCAGGTCGTCGCGATAAAGACTAATTGTCGCATTATTAATTAAGTTAGCGCTAATAGATGAAAACTTTTTCGCTAGCTCATCTACTGATATAAGAAATACAATAACGCCTAGAAATTGATTCTTTGAATTATTAATCCTTCTCGCTACAAATATATTCCATTTACCATCCATTTTATTGCGTTCGGGTTTGCTATAAAAAGTAGCGGGCGAGTTATTATTTTTTAGATATTGAAAATAATCGCGATCGCTTGCAGTTAAGTAAGCATTTGGCAAAACTCGAGAGGAGCCAATAATTACCCCATCTAGATCTACAAAAGCGATCACATCTATGGCGTTATTTAATTGTGCCTGTTTTACTAAAAGCTGTAATAGCTTCTCTTGACCTGCCAATTTTTTAAATTCGACTGTATTTTCGGGAGCTCTTAATTCAACACCCCCGACCAGGCGATCGAGAGAGGTGTTGACCGAAAAAAATATTTGATCCGTTTGGTCCGTTAATATGTCACTTACTTTTTCTAGTTGGGTTGACTGTTTAACCGCTGTATCGGTGTAGCTTTGATAGGCAGTGTAGGTAAAATAAATTATGGCAAGAGCAGTTACTGCCAGTCCAGCCATCAGAGTCAACCAAGCTTTTTGCTGTACAGAGAATGGTTTATTAAAAAAAATTGCTTGCAAAGACACTGAAACCTTAATTTCTAAATAGGGCACTCAATGATTAAGGAATTTTCATTTCAGCAGGTGGCAGAATGCTCTGTTTTAAACACCTGAAAATGAGCAAATTTAATTTTCGAGCAAAGAATATATGACTCGTTAGATTAAATATCAGTATTAAGAGTCTATATCCACGTTTTACGTGTTTTTAGACAAAATAAATACACCTAAAGCGTGGATTGCAGCTGCAATTGAACGAGAAGTACGATAATGTCTATTCAATCAAACTAAAGAACCCTTACTGTGTCCGATGAGTTGAAAAAAATCCACGAAAAACTCTCTGCGCTTGATGAAGAGGTGGGTGCCTTACGTCATGGCTACATAATTATTAACGAGCGTTATAGAAGTGCGCTTGGCTCACTAAAAGAGTTGACTGATCATTCTTGTGAGGCAGCTAAACGAGCGGCTAATGGGGCTATTAAAGCTGCTGAAGCCGCTAAAAATGCCTCTGCTGCGGCTGCTGCGGCAGCAGCGTTGCCGCTTTTAAAGGCTGCTGATGCGGCAGCTGATGCCGCCGCTGCCGCCGCCGAATCTGCAATTGAGGCTGCTGCAGCTGCCGCAGCAGCAAGTGCCGCCGCCGCTGCAGCTGTTGCTCAACAGGCTGAAGAGTCATCTATCCGCGCTTCCGCTCAAGCTGCCGAGGCAACTCGAATTGCTGCCGAGGCCGCTAGTGAAGCCGTCAAATTATCAAATTTGGCATCTGAGGCAGCAAGAGCTGCACGCATAAAAAATACTGAATTGGGTAATAGTTGACCCACTCTTTGATGATGGCTAGGCTTTTGGGGTGGTCGGATGGTTGCTAATAAAGCATTGCGACAATCTTTTTCATTAGCCCTCACCAATGGCCTTATTAATCGATATCAAGAGTTGCCATCCGCTGCTTTTGTGGCTAAAGAATTCAATTTACGATCGCAGCGAGAATCGATCACTCAAGAATCTGCTCGCCGCTGGCTAAGAGGTTTAGCCACCCCTGAGTTTGATAAGTTACTCATTCTTCGCGCTTGGTTGGATATCGATTTAAATGCTTTAGGATCCGCTAGTAATCAAGCTTTGCCGAAAGTAGAAGTTAAACCAGAAGCAGAGATTCTCAGTCAACAGGCTGAATTTGTTCGCGCCACTCTTTCAATTAAAGGGGCATTGCAGGAGTTAATGAAAGAAATTGACTCTTTGGGAAGAAAAATAGATGAAAAAAGAAGTTCTACTGCTATTAAATAGTGATATTAATAGCGTAAATCTTCTATTTTCAGATCTTCAGTTGGCCTGGTAAAGCTTATTTCAC
>CAILUH010000034.1 GCA_903837335.1 uncultured beta proteobacterium
CGGTGCTAAACCAGAGTTTGGCGCAGCTTCCGCAGAAGAGGCGCGAGCGCGTATTGCTGACGCCTTACAAGGCGCCCATATGGTTTTCATTACTGCCGGAATGGGTGGCGGTACGGGAACAGGTGCAGCGCCAATTGTTGCGCAGGTAGCTAAAGAAATGGGTATTTTGACAGTCGGTGTTATTAGTAAGCCTTTTGATTTTGAGGGTGTTAAGCGCCTGAAAGTAGCTGAAGATGGTGCGTCTGAATTAGAGCAACATGTCGACTCTTTGATCGTGGTTTTGAATGAGAAATTATTTGAAGTCATGGGCGAAGATGCTGAATTTGATAAAGCCTTTGCTTGTGCTGATGATGTTTTGCACAACGCAGTTTCCGGTATTGCGGAAATTATTAATGTGCAAGGTCTCATCAATGTCGACTTTGAGGATGTAAAAACTGTAATGGGCGAACAAGGCAAAGCCATGATGGGTACTGCTACGGTATCGGGCATGGATCGTGCGCGCTTAGCAGCAGAAGCAGCAGTTGCCTCACCATTGCTAGAGGGTGTCGATTTATCGGGCGCACGCGGTGTGTTGGTGAATATTACTGCCAGCCATTCTTTAAAATTATCTGAAACCCGCGAAGTAATGGCGGCGATTCGCGGCTATGCAGCAGATGACGCAACCGTTATTTTTGGAACCGTGTATGACGATAGTTTGGGTGATGCCTTACGGGTAACCGTGGTTGCAACTGGACTGAATCATCCCCAAGCACGCGCCAATAATCAGCCTGAAGTCATTTGGCGCCAAGCTACTGGCACCCATGATGCTATGCCAGCGATCACCGATCTGAATAGTTTTGCCCCAACGAGTGCTTCTGCTGCCATGAGTAAAGTTGGTTTAGAGGCATCAAGTGCAAGTTTTGCTAGTCCGGATCTGGGTAATGCCAATTCGCTGGGCAATCCTAATGCGTCTGGAGCGATGGGTTCGGCAGGCCGAGGGGTTGATTATGGCGATCTCGATCGACCCAGTGTTTTTCGAAATGCCCGTGCCGGTGGAGCTGCGCCTACATTAGGCGCTGATAGCTCTCCACAGGCGAAAACGATGCTGGATAAAGGGACGGATTTCTATGAAATTCCCGCTTTTTTACGTAAACAAGCTGATTAAGTAAATGGTCAATACAATAGGTAATTGAAAAATACCAACGCACAGCTCCTCCGGACGACGAATCCTAGGCTGGCGTTGGTATCCTAGTTAAATTCACTTATTGGAGAAATCATGATTGCAGTTGGACAGAAATTACCGAATGCCACCCTCTATGAATTTTTAAATGAGGCATCTGAAGGCTGCGCTATTGGACCTAATGCCTTTGAGGTTGACAAATTAACGGCAGGCAAAAAAATTGTTATTTTTGGCTTGCCTGGCGCATTTACACCCACCTGTTCGGCTCAGCATGTCCCTGGTTATATCGAGCAATTTGACGCCATAAAAGCCAAAGGCGTAGATGAGATTTGGTGTGTTTCAGTAAATGATCCATTTGTAATGGGTGCTTGGGGACGAGATCTCAAAGTGGACAATAAGGTGCGCATGCTAGGTGATGGCAGTGCAGAATTTACCCAAAAGCTGGGTTTGGAATTTGATTTGACTAAGCGTGGTTTAGGAGTGCGTTCGCAGCGTTATGCCATGGTAATTGACAATGGCATGGTCAAGCATCTGGTAGTTGAAGAGCCAGGTAAATTTGACTTTAGCGATGCAAAGTCGATTTTGCAACAGCTCTAAACCAATCCTTTTTCATTTGTTTAAATTAATATGTTGAAACAAAAAACCATTGCCGCAGCGGTGAAAACCGTCGGCATTGGCTTGCATTCCGGGCGCAAATCAACGCTGACTATTAAACCGGGACCAATCAACTCGGGCATTCAATTTGTGCGGGTTGATTTAC
>CAILUH010000035.1 GCA_903837335.1 uncultured beta proteobacterium
GCTTAAGTCTAAATTCACCAAAATGGTGCTTATTTTGGGTTTTTCCTGTTTTTATCTGCTCTAATTAATAGATTAATTTCTACAGATTTTTTGTTTTTACTAATGCTCCACTTCAATCCATACTTCTTAAGGAACTAAAAAAATGAAACGACGCGATTTTTTAGGTAAAGCCTCAGTTGGTGCTGCAGCAGGTATTTTGGCTGCGCCAGCGATTGCCCAATCCATGCCAGAGGTAAAGTGGCGCTGCGCCTCTAGCTTCCCTAAGAGTTTGGATACCATTTATGGTGGTATTGACGTAATCGCAAAGCGGGTTGCGGCCTTAACAGACGGTAAATTTCAAATTCGACCTTTTGGCGCTGGTGAAATCGTGCCAGCGTTTGGTACCGTTGATGCAGTGCAACAGGGCACGGTTGAATGTACCCATACTGCAGGCTATTATTTTGTTGGTAAGAATAAGACTTTTGCGTTTGATACAACCGTACCTTTTGGTATGAACCAACGCCAGCAAAACGCCTGGATGTACTGGGGCGGCGGCTTAAAGTTACAGCGAGAATTTCTCAGTAGTTACAACATTATTTCGTTCCCTGCTGGCAATACTGGCACCCAAATGGGCGGCTGGTTTCGTAAACCGGTTAACACCGTAGCTGACTTAAAGGGACTCAAGATTCGAATTGCAGGATTGGGTGGTGAGGTCATGGCACGACTTGGGGCTATTCCTCAGCAAATAGCTGGTGGAGATATTTATCCGGCGCTTGAAAAGGGCGTGATTGATGCGGCCGAATGGGTTGGGCCTTACGATGATGAAAAATTAGGTTTTTATAAAATTGCGCCCAATTATTACTATCCTGGTTGGTGGGAAGCGTGTTCAATGTACTCGCTTTATGTCAACATTAAAGAATGGGAAAAGTTGCCTAAAACCTATCAGGCCGCTCTCGAAGCCGCCTGCTATGAAGCGAATGCTGACATGATGGCTGAGTATGACTTTAAAAATCCTCCAGCTTTACAACGGTTATTAAAGAATGGCGTTAAATTATTCGCTTATTCCAATGACATTATGAAAGCGGCACAAAAGGCCTCATTTGAACTATTCGAAGAAGAGGCCGAGAAAAATCCTTCCTTCAAGAAAATTTATGAACCTTGGAAAAAATTCCGCGCCGAACAGTTGCTCTGGAATCGCGTTGCAGAAAATACCTTAGCTTCATTTAATTTTGCAAATCCAGTTAAGTAAGAGCTAGATTTAATGCTTAAGCAGTTACTCAGTTTTTCGGGATTTGTTGACCGCTTAAATGATCGCTTTGGCGTTTTGGCAAGCTGGCTAGTGCTGATATCAGTGCTAGTCAGCGCCGGTAATGCTTTGGTGCGCTATGGCTTTAATGTTAGCTCGAACGGTTGGTTAGAAGTGCAGTGGTATATGTTCATTGGTATGGTGATGTTCGGTGCTTCTACGACTTTAAGACTAAACGAGCATGTCAGAGTAGACGTTTTATATGCCCTGTATCCAAACCGTGCGCGCCTGTGGTTAGATTTTTTTGGCGGTATTTTTTTCCTCTTGCCAATGACGACGATTATTGGCTGGTATTCATGGGATTTGCTCTATAACTCGATCTTAGTCACTGAGATGTCAAATAATTCCGGCGGCTTGTTACGTTGGCCGGCTCGGGCAATGATTACCTTGGGCTTTTTCTTACTAACTTTACAGGGTTTATCAGAAATTATTAAGCGCTATGCCGCCTTGCAAGGCCTAATTAAAATAGATCCTCGCTATGAGAGGCCACTGCAATGATTGCTCATGAGGTGATGGCGCCGTTGATGTTTGGTGGCCTCATTGTTTTTTTACTGATTGGCTATCCTGCCGCTTTTTCACTCGGTGCGGTCGGTTTATTTTTTGCTTTAATTGGTATTGAGCTGGACTTTTTCCAGCCGACTTTTTTGCAAGCACTGCCAGATCGCGTTTTTGGCATTCTTTCCAATGACTTACTACTTTCGATTCCCTTCTTTACCTTCATGGGAGCGATTCTTGAGCGCTGCCGCTTAGCCGAAGACTTATTAGAAGGTTTAGGTCAATTATTTGGTCCTATACGGGGTGGCCTAGCTTACGCAGTCATTATTGTTGGCGCTGTATTGGGTGCGATTACTGGCACAGTTGCGGCTTCGGTCATTGCTATGGGTTTAATTTCCTTGCCGATTATGTTGCGCTATGGCTATAACCCCCGTGTAGCAACTGGAGTAATTGCTGCTTCCGGCACGATAACTCAGTTAATTCCGCCCTCGCTAGTATTAATTATTCTTGCCGATCAATTAGGTAAATCTGTAGGCGACATGTATGCGGGAGCAATTGGTCCCTCCATCATTCAAATTATCTTATTTTGTTTGTTTATATTTTTCCTTTCTATCTTTCGCCCGCAAGATGTGCCTGCACTCCCTAAAGAGGCCCGCCCGCCAATTGACTGGAAACTGATTAAGCGAATCATGTGGGGCGTTATTCCTTCATTGGCCTTAATTTTCTTGGTTTTGGGTACGATTTTGATGGGTTTGGCAACGCCAACAGAGGGTGGAGCGATGGGTGCGGTTGGCGCATTGGTATTGGCTGCCATGAATAAGCGTTTGCAGAAAGATTTAGTGTGGCAAGCGATGACATCGACTATGCGCATTAATGCGATGGTGATGTTTATCCTAATTGGTTCAACTGTTTTCGGTCTTGTGTTCCGCGGAGTCGATGGCGACTTATGGATCGAACATCTTTTGTCAAATTTACCTGGTGGTCAGATTGGCTTCTTAATTGCAGTAAACCTCTTTGTATTTTTTCTGGCTTTCTTCCTCGATTATTTCGAAATTGCTTTTATTATTATTCCCTTGTTGGCGCCCGTAGCAGATAAATTAGGAATTGATTTAATCTGGTTTGGAGTTTTGCTTGGCGCGAATATGCAAACCTCTTTCATGCATCCGCCTTTCGGTTTTGCCTTATTTTATTTACGTGGGGTAGCATCAAAAGAAGTTAAAAGCTCGGATATTTATTGGGGCGCTTTACCTTGGGTAGGGCTGCAGTTAATTTTGGTTGCGATTCTGATTTTCTTTCCAGAGGTAGTTACCTATTTTGTTGATAAACCTACCGTTGCAGTTGAAAGCGGTGATGCATTGATCGATCCTTTTGCAAATGCTGCACCAGCGGCACCCGTAGTAGATTCCAGCGCAGATATTGAACGGCAGCTCCGAGGTTTGAAATAACAATTTAAAGAGTAAAGAGTAATCTTATGCAGGCTAAATGGGGTATGCAAGGAATGGCTGTAGCACCCCATTCCTTGGCAGCAGAATCAGCTTTAGCAGTATTAAAGGAGGGCGGTAATGCGCTTGAAGCGATGGTTGCAGCAGCAGCAACGATTGCCGTGGTTTATCCCCATATGAATTCGATTGGAGGCGACTCTTTTTGGGTCATCCATTCTCCAGATAAAGCCATTGGTGGCATCGATGCTTGTGGAGCAGCAGCCGGTTTGGCTTCCAGGCAATGGTATTTGGAGCAAGGCGTTACTGAAGCGATTCCTTTTCGCGGTCCCCTTGCAGCAAACACTGTGGCCGGAACTATCTCAGGCTGGGGTGCTGCGCAGCGTTTATCGCAAAATTGCCTTGGTGGAAAATTACCGCTAAGCCGGCTTTTATCTGACAGTATTTCTTATGCAGAAAATGGGATTCCTGTAACCCATAGTCAATCGAGCTTAACAGCCAAGAAACTGCAGGAGCTAGAACCGCAACCAGGGTTTTCAGAAACATTTTTAGTCGCTGGCAAAGCCCCAAAAACTGGCAGCATTTTTAAACAAACACGGTTAGCAAAGACACTGCGCAGAATTGCGCAGTATGGCACCGATGAATATTATCGCGGTACGCTTGCGCACGGAATCGCCGCAGAGCTAAAGGCACTTGGTAGTCCCATTCGTCTAGCGGATTTACATCGTCATGAGGCTAAGCTAATTAATCCAATACGCTTAAGCCATAGCTTGGGCAACGTATTTAACATGACGCCACCAACTCAGGGTGTTGTCTCACTCATGATTTTAGGTATTCTTGACCGCCTAGATTTAAAGCGTTTCAAGCTGGATAGTGCTGAGTATGTACATTCTTGTGTTGAAGCAACCAAACAGGCTTTTAAGATTCGTGATCAATATATTACTGATCCTGCTTATATGCAGTATGACCCCCAGGATTTTTTAAAGGCTGAGTTTTTGCAAAAACTGGCGGATGCAATTGATCCTGTCAAAGCTTTGCCTTGGGGACAAGGCAAAGGACCCGCAGATACGATTTGGATGGGAGTAGTAGATAAGCATGGTTGCTGTGTTTCATTTATTCAGAGTATTTACCACGAGTTTGGCGCTGGTATTGTTTTACCAAGCTCGGGTATTAATTGGCAAAACCGGGGCTGTAGTTTTTCTTTAAACTCTGCGGCACTAAATACCTTAGAGCCTTTCCGCAAACCTTTTCATACGTTAAATCCGGCTTTAGCGCTTTTTAAAGATGGTCGTTCTATGGTGTATGGCACGATGGGTGGGGACGGTCAACCGCAAACGCAATGCGCGGTTTTTACTAGAACGGCAGTTTATGGCCTTGATCCACAAGAAGCCATTAGTCGACCGCGTTGGTTATTGGGTCGAACCTGGGGTCAAACCAGCGACAGTCTAAAGCTAGAGTCACGCTTTGATCCTCGGGTAATTAGCGACCTGGCTGAGCTTGGTCATGAGATTGAGTTGCTTACCGATTTTGACGAAACTGTCGGTCATGCCGGCTGCATAATTCGCGAACCCTCGGGAGTATTGCGAGGGGGCTGGGATCCCCGTAGTGACGGTGGTGTTGCCGCCTATTGAGCATATATTGCAAATCTGTATTAAAGTCATTATTGGTGTTTAAATCAATATGGATTTAATTATTAAAAACACTCTTGAGGCTAATAATGCAAAAACGGATTCAAAAACAAGTTACTTTTAAAACACTTGCCTTAGTTATGGGTGCGATGGGTATTATTTCACTTGGTGCTTGCCAATCTATGAAGCATGGTAACGGGCAGCAAGCTTCTGCTAAGTTAGAGCCACGTTCAGGATCCACTACAACTGGCGAAGTCCTCTTTATTTGGCAAGGTCATGATGTTTTAGTGACCGGCAAATTTGCTGGACTTAAACCAAACTCGGAGCAAGGTTTTCACGTGCATGAGAAAGGCGACTGTTCTGCACCTGATGCAACTAGCGCTGGTGGCCATTTCAATCCTGACACAAAAGCCCACGGCATGCCAAATAGTGACATGAGCCATGCAGGTGATATGCCGAACATTAAATCGGATGCCAATGGAAACGCAACTTATTCAGCAAAATTA